>JAEUUR010000540.1 GCA_016787465.1 Saprospiraceae bacterium
AAACTGCCATTCAGGCAATGGGCGCTGAAATTGAAAAACAATTCGGCGCTAAATACAAACACGAACGGCGTTATAAAACCAAAAACGAATCAGCACAGGAAGCCCACGAAGCAATCAGGCCTACGTACATTGAACGGCAAAGCATCAGTGCCAACCGTGATGAGCAACGGCTGTATGAGTTAATCTGGAAACGCTCAATGGCCTCCCAAATGGCTGATGCAGAGTTGGAAAAAACAACAGTCGATATAGCCATCAGCAGTTTGCCCGATGCAAAACTGGTTGCTGAAGGAGAAGTGTTGAAGTTCGACGGCTTTTTGAAACTATACCTGGAAAGCACTGACGAAGAAGAGGAAGAAACACAAGGAATGTTGCCTCCCCTTACCAAAGGGCAAGCACTCAACCTCGACGAAATGACTGCCACAGAGCGTTTCACGCGCCCGCCCGCCCGCTACACGGAAGCCGGGCTGGTTAAGAAGCTGGAAGAATTGAGTATCGGGCGGCCAAGCACATATGCGCCCACGATTACCAAAATAATGGAAGCCAATCGCGGTTACGTCGTGAAGGACAGTCGTGAAGGAGAGGAAAGGTTATTTCAAATCTTGTTGTTAAAAAGTGGTCAAATCACCCAAAAACAAGACAAAGAAATCACAGGTACCACGAAAAACGTGTTGTATCCGACGGATATGGGTATGATCGTCAGCGATTTTTTGGAGGAGCATTTCCAAAAAATCATGAACTATGGATTTACCGCAAGTGTTGAGCGTGAATTCGACGACATTGCAGAAGGCAAAAAGGAATGGGCGAGCATGATCGATCATTTTTACCGTCCATTTCATACAGATGTTGAAAAAACGCTCAAGGAAGCCGACCGTGCAAGCGGCGAACGTATTTTGGGGGTAGATCCGGCATCCGGAAGAACAGTGTTGGTACGTATGAGCAGCCTGGGCAGGCCAGTCATACAAATTGGAACCGGTGAGGAACTCGATAAAAAAGAAAAACCCAAATATGCCAACTTGCGTCCGGGCCAAAGCCTGGAAACAATTACACTGGCAGATGCGCTTGAAGGATTTCAATTGCCCCGTATGCTCGGAGAATACCTGGGTGATACGCTGGAAGTAAACACAGGTCGATACGGCCCGTATGTAAAATTTGGTTCCAACTTCATTTCGTTGCCCAAAGGCGAAGATCCATTTGAAACCTCCCTGGAGCGCGCTGTTGAATTAGTGAAAGCGAAACTAGAGGCTGATCGACCGCTAGGCTCTTACAAAGACATCCCTTTTACCAAAGGCAAAGGCAAATTTGGCCCTTTTGTGAAATGGGCTGATTTGTACATAAATATTCCAGCAAGGTATAATTTTGATACAATTACCGCTCAACAGGCCATTGAATTGATTGAAGCCAAAATTGAAAAAGAGGCCAATCGTTACATTCATCACTGGCCGGAAGCCAGCATTTCTGTGGAAAACGGAAGATGGGGGCCATTTGTAAAATTCGGTAAAGCGATCATCAACCTGCCCAAAGTGGAAGGCGCTAAAATGACGGCAGACCAAGCACGAACGCTCACGCTGGATGATGTTAAAAAAATCATCACCACTGAAATTCCCGGGGCGTTCGAACCGAAAAAGAAAAAATAAGGCTTTTAGTCCTTGATGTGCGCCAACTTTGCTGTTTGGTATTGTGGTTGACTGATAAATTTACGAATACCCTGGATGGTTTCCCTAGGGCCAACATCAATTGCCATATTTACCAGCCAGTCGGGGATGCTGCCTCCTGGATCGGAGTAAATGTAATATTCAACGTACAACCATCCGCCCTGACCTGGAATGATCGTCCAGGTCGTATGTGCCTTTTTTACCCGTACTATTCCTTCTTTTTCAGGAATAATCGTAGGCTCGGCAGTACTCGTGGCGATAATTTTGCGAGTATCCGGGTCCTGCTCGATCTTGTTGTGCATGATGATATCGCGGTCGTCCAACGGCCATGGGAAATCCAGTCGGGAATAATATGCCACATCATGTACGCCGTATTCCCTCAATACTTTGGCTTCTGCAACCTTATATCCCCAAACAGGATAATTCTCAACTTCGGAAAGCAACGTCACTAATCCGGAAAGCGTAGATTGGATGGAGGTAATTAGCTTAACCTCATAAACATCAGCTGTTTTTCGGTAGTAAACTTTGACGCCACTTTTTTCATTTTTAAAAATCCAGCCATCATTGGATTGTGCATGCATTTCTGCGGTTCCGAATAGGAGTAAAAAAAATGGCAACAAGTACAGATTTTTGATCATGTGGTGGTAATGTGCGTTTTATTTGATTGATTGAGTAGGGTAAATGATGTAGGTTACAAAAAACAATCAGTAAACGTTGAAAGCCTTCTGCTTGTTTTTGTTCCATGCAAATATGCTGCCGTTTCTTGCTAATAATAGACGAATAAAAAACTTTTTTCTCTGGAAGCGCTCGCCGTGGTTAATTTTGACCTTTCCTATAACTTATTAAACACTCAACCATGATAAAACAAAAACTCTTTGCTGTTGCATTGTTATTGTTTTGCTTAGTACATCTTCATGCGCAATGCCCGCCGGGTGAAAACGAGGTGAGGATTGAAATCAATACGGATGAATACTGGTGGGAGGTAACCTGGACCATTAAAAACTCAGAAACTGGTGAGATTTATGCTTCCGGTTCCGTGCCCGACAGCGCAACACATGTGTACACATATTGCATTCCCGATGCCGGATGTACCGTTTTTCAGATCAAAGATGAATATGGCGATGGAATGACGCCTGATGGCGTTTACAGACTTTTTATCAATAATGAATTAATTCAGGAAAATATTGGAGGCAACTATTTTGCTGGGGAAATCGTGAATTTCGGTTGCTTGCCTGGTACAACATGTGAGAGTGCGTTCCCGGTAGATACCGGTTCCTGGGCCACACCAAACGGCAGCCAAACCTGGTATAAATTTGTACCCGCAGATACCGGAATTTACCAAATAAATACTTGTAATCCGCTCAATGCATGCGGCTCCAAGATTTGGGTATACAGCCAATGTGCAGGAATTGTATTAACGGACGACCTGACGGGTTCCAATTTTTATGCCGAAGATGGTTGCGATAACGGCGCTTTGGCAACCTTGTTTCTAGCTGGTGGTCAAGATTATTTCATCCGCCTGCGCTACAATCCGGCCAATTGCGATACCACGCCCCTACACTTCACTATCACATATCAGGGGCCAATTACAGGTTGTACAGATCCAACTGCCTGTAATTTTAATCCGCTGGCAACCATCAGTGATACCTGTATTTATCCAGGCGACCCCAACTGTCCACAAGCTCCCGACCTGGTTACCAGACAAGATGTGCTGGTCAGTTCCATGATGTTTGAAACTTACCAGAACCCAGACATTTGCGCCGTTGAAGAAGGCTGCATAAGGGGTTTGGGGGCACGTGATATCATTCGTTTTACCACTTATATTGAAAACACCGGTGATGCGGATTATTACATCGGCCCTCCACCGGCGAATCCAAATATCCCATCCAACCAGTTCGTTTATGACCCCTGCCACAACCACTGGCACTACCTGGGTTACGCCGAATATATCCTGTTCAATCAAGATGGTCTTCGAATTCCAATCGGTACAAAAACTGGTTTTTGTGTGCTGGATTTGATTTGTCCGCCTTCAGAGTCGCAATATGATTGTATCAACATGGGCATCACAGCAGGTTGTGCCGATGCTTACGACGCATTTTTACCTTGTCAGTGGATTGATATCACAAACCTGCCTCCGGATAATTATACCCTGGTGGTTCGGGTAAACTGGGACAGAAGTCCGGATGCAATTGGTCGGGTGGAAAAAAATTATGATAACAACTGGGCCCAAGCTTGTTTTAACCTCAGTTATACCGGCAACACCCCGGAAGTTTCTTTTAACACCGACGATTGTCCACTTTATACGGACAGCGCAGGCGTTGAATTTTGCGATTCGCAGCCCGATTGTAATGGTGTGTGTAACGGCCCAGCGTTAATGGGTGATATTTCGCAGGATACCCTGCGCACCGCCAACGACCTGGAACAATATCTGGCTGCTGCCATTGCTAACAATGGTGATGCCAGCAATTGCTACGACCTGAACGATGACGGTAATATCAATTTAATGGACGAAGCTTTGCTGCAGGAATGCGTACTTCACAGTGAAGAGCCTCAATACTGGGTACAGCGCTTCCCTTGTCAATTCCCTGGTGGCTTCAATAACCTCCAGGATTTGGTTCAGATCAATCCGGCATCGCTGGATACGGTGGCAAAAACGTTCGATATTGAAATCGCCAACCCTTTCAATCGGGTGTTGGGATACGAGTTCAATGTAAGTGGTCTTGTGATCGATTCTGTAACCAACCTTTCGGCAGAACATCAACCTAATCTGAGATTCAATCCGGCTACTGGTGAAATCATTGGCATTGGCCTGAATGAGTCCTCCATCAAGAAAAATGCAATGCCGTCAAAATTCTTGCGCATACACTACTCAAGTCTCACCGATACATCTGTATGTGTGTCAGGAATCACTGCAGTGGTGAATGACAAATATCACTTTAGTAATGCCACCATCGGAAATCCTGATTGTATTACGGTAATTGTTAGTGGTACCAACGATGTGCAAGCGCCATTCGGAGTATACGTTCAACCGAACCCATTCAAGGAAAGCGTCAATATTTTCTTTGAAAATGAAGGCGCCGAACCTATGTCCGTTTCACTCACCGATATCACAGGTAAGGTTCACCGGCAATTTGATCAGATTCGGGACAATATGGTCACGATTCAGCGGAACAACCTGCCTTCAGGAACCTATTTCTTTACGGTAACCGGCTCCAAAGGGAAGGTTACAGGTAAAGTAATGATAACAGATTAAAACTTGAAGTTTCAAACAAGCCGGATCGTGTTTCTGAGGCAGGATCCGGCTTGTTGTTACATTCGTCAAAGATGATACAGCTATGAAAAACAAGCTTTTGCCGGCCTTATTTGCAGGAAGTATGAGCCTGCTCTTTTCCTGCGTACAAACTGAAAAACGCAGTAGTAATTCACAGACTGGAGAAAATGACTTGTACCACAAAATCATGGATCCCAATGCCAAGTATGATTCTACCATGGCTGCCAAATTTGGCGCTGATGAGTATGGGATGAAACCTTATGTATTGGCATTTTTAAAAAGAGGACCCAATCGCAGCCAGGATTCCTTGACTGCAGCAAACCTTCAAAAAGCCCATTTAGACAACATAGTGCGGATGGCCAATGAAGGCAAACTGGTTTTAGCCGGCCCTTTTATGGATACCGGTGAGGTTCGGGGGATTTACATTTTTAACGTAGCTACCATCGAGGAAGCTAAAAAACTCACTGAAAGTGATCCGGCAATTCAAGCAGGAAGACTATCTATGGAATTACATCCCTGGTATGGCACAGCAGTAATGCCGGCAATCGTTCCCTTGAGTAAAATGGTGGAGAAATCGAGCGTAGCCGATTGATTATGCCTTATTTGCCGTTGTTATATTGCTCCCAAGTAGTCTTCGTATATTGCTCTTCGGCAGCAAATTTTAATTCCTTGATGATATCGGCCGGCTCTTTGAATCCGGGAGAAATCATAATGCGTTCAAATTTTTCGTTGAGATATACAATGCTTGGGTACCCCATTTTTCCATCGAGCAACGCTACTGCAAGTTGGTGAACACCGCCACGACCATTGTCGTTTGCCACGAATTTGAAGGTTTCAGTGCTAAACTGAATATCGGCGCGTTGTTCAGCATTGAATTTTACGGCGTAAAAATTATCACTGACATATTTTACGATCATCGGATCGACAAAGGTGCTTTTATCCATTTTTTTACACCAACCGCACCAATCAGTGTATACATCAACCAACATTTTTTTAGGGGTTGTCTGATTGAGCTTAACTGCTTCCTCCCAGGTAATCCATTTGATCGCAGAGGTATTTTGAGCAAAGTTGGCGGCGGTGCTTACTGCCATGAATAAGACAAGGAGGCTAAAATGCTTCATTTTTAATAAAATAACGTGTGAGTGAAATAAAAGAACGCAAAAGTAAGCTGTAATCAGGTTTGATGTTGTTAAAGTGTTTCAAACAACCTTTCCGGGATTCAAAATTCCCTTTGGGTCAAATACTTTTTTGATCTGACGCATGATTTTGAGTTCGGTTTTTGAAAAGACAATGTCAAGATACCGGCGTTGCACCAACCCGACGCCATGCTCGCCTGAAATAGTGCCGCCCACGCTTTTAACAAATTGGAAAATCTTGCGGATTCCTTTAGGCACTTCATTTTCCCACTGTTCCTCACTTAGCTGGCCACGCAAAATATTTACGTGCAGGTTACCATCGCCGGCATGACCATAACAAACTGATTCAAATCCATATTGTGCGCCCACCTGCTTTACTACCTTAAGAAGTGCCGGCAGTTCAGCCCTTGGCACCACGGTATCTTCTTCTTTGTATACGGAATTGCGTTTGACGGCATGTGCCACATTTCGCCTCAACTTCCAAAGGGAAGTTTTAGTAGTTTCATCGTCGGCAAAAAACGCTTCGCCTGCATCAAAACGCTCTAGAACCCGGGTAATTGTTTCACAGTCAGCCATCAGGCTGTCAATATGAAACCCATCCAGTTCAATCAACAGGTGTGCGGCATCTTCTTCCTGAATGGGAACCGGTGTTTCGCCTACATACCGAACCGCCCAATCGATGGCATTTCGTTCCATAAACTCAAGCCCGCTGGGAGTTACGCCGGATTGAAAGATTTCCGCAACTGCGGCACACGCGCTTTCGGCGGATCGAAACGGCACAAGCATCAACAGGTTTTGAGTAGGATGCGGCTGTAGTTTCAGCACTATTTTTGTAATGATACCAAGTGTGCCTTCACTGCCTACCAGTAATTGTGTCAGGTTATAACCGGTTGAGTTTTTTAAGGTATTGGCGCCTGTCCAAATAGTTTCTCCGGAAGGCAATACCACTTCCAGGTTCAGCACATGGTCTTTCACTACCCCGTACTTAACCGCTTTGGGGCCACCGGCATTGGTAGAGACATTGCCTCCTATGAACGACCAACCACGGCTTGAAGGATCTGGAGGGTAGAACAACCCTTCGGATTTCAAGGTGTTTTGAAGGTTTTCAGTAATGACGCCCGGTTCCACTGTTACCTGGAAATTTCTACGGTCAATGTTTAAAATCCGGTCAAATCGTTTCATTGAAATTACCAGTCCGCCAAAAATCGGCAAGGCGCCGCCTGCAAGACCAGAGCCCCCGCCACGTATAGTAACAGGAATTTTCTCCCTGTTGCAAATGCGCATCAATGCACTAACCTGGCTGGTGTTTTCCGGCTCGGCTACCGCCTGAGGAAGAAACAGGAGATCCTCTGTTTCGTCATGGCCATGGTTTTTCAGAGATATTTCATCCGTAAAAAAGCATGATTCACCCACACAACGATTCAATTCAGACAATGTAGCAGCGGAGATGGGAAAGAAGGCGTTACTTTTGTGGCGTTGCATACTTGATCAGCTTGGCAAATTTGAATTTAAACTATTGATCGTATATGAAATATTTGAAGCTTCTTGGACTGTTCGCGCTTTTTATGGCAAGTCAGTTACAAGCGCAAAGGTTCCCGGAACATCCTGAGGAGGTAGATCCTCGCAACAAAGGTAAGGCCATTCTTTTCCATTTTGGCCTGGGTGGCCAATTGCCAGGTGGTGATTTGTATGATCGTTTCGGCCTTAATGGCGTATATGGAGGAGGCGTTGAGTTTCTCACTGAAAATAATTTCTTCATTGGTTTAGAAGGCCTGGGTATTTTTGGGACAGAAGTAAAGGATGACCCTCTTATCAACTTGCGTACGCCTGATGGTTTTATTATTGGCAACGATCGGGCACTGGCATCCGTGGCTCTTAGGCAACGAGGATGGTATGCGGGTGGGAACATAGGTAAGATTTTCACTTTTAACGACCAGCGCCATGGGCTTCGAGTGAGTTTGGGCGGTGGCTGGCAACAACATAAAATCAGGGTGCAGGACAACCGGCAGGTACTCACCCAAATCACAGGAGATTATATTAAAGGATACGACCGGCTTACTGCAGGCTTTACGCTCAATCAGTTTATAGGTTGGCAACATCTTGGAAAACTCCGGAGAAACAATTGGATGATTGGTTTTGAATTCAGTCAAGGCTTTACGAAATCATTCCGCGACTGGGATTTCAGCGAAATGAAAAAACTCGAAGGAAACCGTTTGGATCTCAGGTTTGGCATTAAAGCCGCCTGGACGCTTCCCTTTTACATGACAAAAAGCGATGAGATTTATTACTGACCATGCATTTTTTGTATAACCTGGGTATTTTTCTTTTGGGATTTGCCATTCAATTAGCATCCTTTTTTTCATCAAAGGCAAAATTGTGGATCAGCGGCCGCAAAAATTGGCGTCAATTTTACAAACAACACAAATCGACGCTGCTTAAGCAACCCCATACACTGTGGATGCATGTGTCATCTTTGGGAGAGTTTGAACAAGGAAGGCCCGTGCTGGAGCGTTTTCGTGAAGTTTATCCGGATTTCAACATCGTACTCACTTTCTTTTCTCCTTCAGGATTTGAAATTCGAAAACAATATACCGGAGCCGATTTAGTAGGTTATTTACCGTTGGATACGCCAAAAAATGCGCGCGACTTTTTGGATATACTCCAGCCATCTCTTGCCGTTTTTGTGAAATATGATTTTTGGGCGAACCATTTGTTTGCGCTTAAAAGCCGAGGCGTCCCTACCCTGCTGGTTGCTGGGTTATTTCGTGAAAATCAAGTGTATTTTAAACCATTGGGTGCGTTTTGGAAAAATGTGTTAGCGTGTTTTAGTGAGATGCACGTTCAAAATGTGGAGTCTGAAAAACTCTTACAAGGAATTGGTTTACACCATATTACTGTTGCCGGCGACACCAGAATTGATCGGGTCATCCGCTTAGCGGAACAAGCGCATGCACCTGACAACATAGCTGCTTTTGTCCATGAAGCCAACCCAGTAATAATTGCAGGAAGCACTTGGGATCCAGATGAAAACATGTTAAGGACACTCATATTAAACAACACATTTCCGCATGCAAAATGGATCATAGCTCCACATCATCCATCCGCCAATCATGTTCAAAAGCTTCAGGCGGTAATCCCTGGATCAGTTCGACTTTCAGAATTATCGATTCCCAACGACTATAATAAAAAGGTTTTGATCATTGATAACGTAGGCATGCTGAACAGTTTATACAAGTTGGCCGACATTGCTTACATCGGCGGTGGATTTGGCCGTGGAATACACAACACCCTTGAACCTGCGGCCTTTGGATTGCCTGTTATTTTTGGGCCAAATTACCAGAAGTTTGAAGAGGCCAGGCAATTTGTGGCACTTGGAGGCGCGTGGAGCGTTCAGGATGCCACCGCGCTGTTAAAAGCGATCGAACACTTTTCTGAAAGGGAGAAAAGGTATGCCGCACAAGAAGCCGTTTTGGGTTATTTGGTACTCAGCAAAGGCGCTACCGAAAAGGCCGTTGACACCTTGCAGAAAATGCGTGCAAACTTGCATTGAACCGATTAAAATAGCTTAATAGTTCATACTTTTGCGGCTTCAAACCCCTTGAAACGCCAAATAATTCCACTCCATCAATTTTTATCATTACAATATCATGCAAGGATCAGCTATTACAATTAAAAGGGGCAAATTGAAAGTGCCCAACGACCCTGTCATCCCGTTCATTGAAGGTGATGGAACCGGGCCAGATATTTGGGCCTCTTCAGTGCGCGTGTTCGATGCCGCAGTTGAAAAAGCTTACAAAGGCAAAAAGAAAATATACTGGAAAGAAGTTTTAGCAGGCGAAAAAGCCTTCAATAAAACAGGCAATTGGTTGCCGGAAGAAACCCTTCAGGTCATCGACCAATACAAAGTTGCTATAAAAGGCCCATTAACTACTCCTGTAGGCGGCGGAATCCGCTCCTTGAACGTAGCCTTGCGCCAACAACTTGACCTATATGCCTGCGTTCGCCCTGTTAGGTGGTTCAAAGGGGTGCCAAGCCCGGTAAAAGAACCTGGATTGGTTGATATGGTAATTTATCGTGAAAACACAGAAGATATTTACGCCGGTATTGAATACCTGGCAGGTACAGAGGATGTCAAAAAAGTACTTGAGTTCCTGGAAAAGGAAATGGGGGTTAAAAAAATTCGCTTCCCTAAAACGTCCAGCATTGGTATCAAACCCGTCTCAAAAGAAGGAACCGAACGTTTGGTTCGTTCAGCGCTGGAATATGCCTTTAAATACAAGCGTAAATCCCTGACACTGGTACACAAAGGCAACATCATGAAATTTACCGAAGGTAAGTTCAAGGAATGGGGCTATGAATTGGCTGAAAAAGAATTCGGCGATCGCGTTTTTACCTGGGCACAGTACGACAGAATTAAGGAGTCGAAAGGAGAAGAGGCCGCCAATAAGGCGCAGGCCGAAGCAATTGCCGCGGGTAAAATGATCGTTAAAGATGTTATTGCAGATGCTTTTTTGCAACAAATTTTGCTTCGCCCGGCTGAATATGATGTGATTGCAACCTTAAACCTGAACGGCGACTATGTTTCCGATGCATTAGCTGCTCAAGTAGGCGGAATCGGTATTGCTCCGGGAGCCAATATCAACTATGTAACCGGACATGCGATTTTCGAAGCCACACACGGTACAGCCCCTAAATATGCCGGCAAAGACATGGTAAACCCTGCTTCCGTAATTTTGTCGGGTGTCATGATGTTTGAATACATGGGTTGGGATAAAGCGGCTAAACTAATTGTCAAAGGTTTGGAACGCAGCATCCGTAAAAAGCGCGTGACCTATGATTTCGAGCGACTGATGAAAGGCGCTACCAAATTGAAATGCTCTGAGTTCGGAACTGAGATCATTTCCAATATGTAAGGTAGAATCATACAAATTTTGACCGCTAAAGGCGCCTGAAAACCTATGTTCCTGACATAGTAACCCTGCGGCTTTAGCGGTTTTTTTTAGCTTAAAAAATGTCCCGAAACGATGGAAGACAAATCGCTCCAGTACATCCAACAATTGATGGAAACAGAAAACCGTCAGTTGAATAAGTTGCACGAAATCGTCAAAAACTCCATCGAAGAAGAATCGCTGCTCACGCAAAAATTAAGCGAAGAAGACGACTTGAAAAAAATGACTTTTGGTGAAAAGTTGGCGGATCGGGTGGCGGCATTCGGCGGCAGTTGGACGTTTATTATCGTATTTGGAATGGTGTTGACAAGCTGGATTGTTCTAAATTCCTTTATCTTGAAAAACAATGCGGTAGACCCTTTTCCATACATACTATTAAACCTGGTACTTTCCTGTATAGCCGCATTGCAAGCGCCTGTAATCATGATGAGCCAAAATCGGCAGGAAGTCAAAGATCGCAAACGGGCAGAAAACGATTATCTGGTGAATTTAAAAGCTGAGGTAGAAATTAGGAACCTCCACCGTAAAATCGACTTGTCCATTATTGATCAGTATCGGCACTTGTGTGAAATCCAGCAAAAACAATTGGAATTGCTGGATGAAATACGTAGTCAAATGAAATCAGGCCTTCCGTCAACTGACTGATTATGCGCTACTTCATTTTGTACCTTAACCTGGCAGTGTTGCTTTTTCAGGCACAGTGCCAAATTAGCACAGCGGCAAGCATTCAAGGAAACATTGAATTATCGCCAGATTGGCGACCTGTCGTATATTTAATTCAACCCAGAAGTTTTGATGAATTGTTTACCAATTATGGCGGTTTGGTGGTTGATTCTGCACAAATAAAACCAAATGGCGATTTTGCATTTCAAACAGTCCATCGTTCAGGTTTGTATTTATTGACCATTCAGCGGCCTGCTCAAAAATTTCCGAATTACTTAGTGCTAGGACAGGCATCTGCCAATTTTTTTCCGCTGGTTATAGATGCAAAAGAAAAGTTGACCATAAAAGCACAAGCAGATCAGTTTCTCCGCAGTACTATCATAGACAAGCCCTCAGAGCCTAACCAGGCCATGTTGGAATTAAGCAAATTATATATCAATACGCTTGAACAGGCACATCCGAAAGAAGTGCATTCCGATGATCAATATCTGGCCGCCAACCAACTTCCATTTTTTAAAGCGCTCAGCACATTTGCGGATTCAACTAAAGAGGTGTATGCGGCGTTAGCTGCCATCAGGTTAATTAGCCCGGAAAGCGATTATGAAAGAATACCGGAATTTTTGGTGAACCAATGCGGCAAATGGTCGACCACGACGCCTGACAACCCAATGGTGATGCAACTTTGTGCAAAAACAAACAGTTCAAACCTGCCGGTGCTTGTTGGGGATACAATGGCAGATTTTCAATTGCCTTCTACCAACGCTGATACATTGATGTTGAAAAAGATACTGGGAAAAAAACTAACGATTCTGGATATATGGGCTTCCTGGTGCGCACCATGTCGTAGGGAAAATCGCGATGTATTGGTTCCTTTGTGGCAAAAATATCAACCTCAGGGTTTGCAGATTATTGGTTATTCCATTGATGCAAGTGAAGGCGCCTGGAAAGCAGCAATTGCCAAAGACAAGGCTGGATGGACTCATACCAGCCATTTGACCGGCGATTCAACGCCATTCATGGATGCTTTGCGTATTCAAACGATTCCTGCTAATTTTATACTTGATGGATCCGGAAAAGTGGTGGCTAAAAACCTACACGGCGCCAATTTAGCCCGTTTTGTAGATGAATGGTTTTCAAAAAATTGAAAACGTCATTAAAATCTACCTTCCCCCCTTACATGTTTCCGTTTTTTAATTTAAACAATTTCTCACAACGCCTCCATAGCGGCTTCAAGGTCTTGCCATAACCATTCCGGCTCTTCAAGTCCGATGTAAAACCGGACAAAAGTAAAGGGCATTGGCGGATTGTCACGACCAGGAATGTTGTAAAAACCGATGGTAGGGATAATCAAAGATTCGTGGCCACCCCAACTTACCGCCATGAGGAACCTTTTCAAGCGGTGTATGAATGTTTCCATGTTTTCCATGGAGGATGTCTTAAACTGAACGGAGAATAATCCACCGCAACCACGCATTTGTTTCATAGCCAGTTCTCGTTGTGGAAAACTGGAATGAAAAGGGTACCATATCCGCTCTACTTTTGGGTGCGATTCGAGTTTTTTGATCAAAAATTGTGCGCTTTCGTCACTCCTTTTTACCCGAAGCTGCAGCGTGCGTAATCCGCGCAACACCAAAGCGGCATCGTGAGGGCCTAGGATTCCGCCCAAGGTCATTAATTCCGATTCAAAGATCTTTTTTACCATCGCTTTGCTCCCGCACAATACACCTACCACTACATCTGAATGTCCGTTGATGTATTTTGTTCCGGAATGCAGCACAATGTCGATACCGAATGAAGCCGGGTTTTGAAAAATTGGGGAACTGTAAGAATTATCAATCATGGTAATCAGGCCATGCGCGCGCGCCAGCGCTGCACATGCTGATAAATCCTGAATGTCAAAGGTCATTGTATTCGGACTTTCGAGATACAGAATTTTAGTATTGGGTTTAATGGCAGCCTTAATTTGATCCAGGTTGCCGCCGTCTACAAAAGTATGTTCAACATTAAATCGTGTGAGGAACTTTTTCAACAAGGATGTCGTCCAGGAATACGGTGCTTGCTGACAAATGATGTGTTCGCCTGATCGAATATTACCGATTACGGCGGCTGCTACAGCACCTGCGCCACTAGAAAATACCAATGCATCTTCTGTACCTTCCAAAGCTGCCAGTTTCTTTCTTAAAATTTCTACCGTAGGATTATTGCCGCGCGAGTATACATGATGGCTCAATTCATCTGAGAAACAGGCTCTGAATTGTTCCAGGTTGTCAAATGCAAAATTGCTGCTTTGGATTACCGGCGGGGCAATCGCATTAAAATATTGTTCGCGTTCTTCTCCCAGGTGGGTCAGAATAAAACTCAGATCTTTGTCGGTCATACGTAGATAATCTGTATTCAAAGTCAAATAAATCCCTTCCGCGAAACCCCTGAATCCCCCGAATCCGGGTTACCACTCGATGATTGCGCCTGCATAGGCTAACCCGCCTCCAAAGCCCATGATCATGATCTTATCCCCTTTTTTCACCTTGCCGGATTGAATGCCATTGTACAACGCAATGGGGATCGTAGCCGAGGAGGTGTTTCCGAAATCAACGATACTTTCCAATGTTTTTTCAATGGGGAATCCGGTTTCGTTACAAATAGCTTCAATGATACGAAGGTTGGCGCTATGGGGAACAAACCAGTCAATCTGATCGAGGCTTAGGTCGTTTTTTGCTAACAAAGTTTTCATTTCAGCAGCAACAGTTGTAACGGCCCACTTAAAAACTTTTCTGCCGTTTTGAACAATACAACGGTTCATTTTTAACTCCTGCCCATCAATGGTTGGAGCAAAACCGGAGATGTAAAGATCTATACCACCTTCCCCGCTTGCGCCGGTAATACACTGTCCGATATTTCCGACCGGATCGGCTTCAATCAAAACAGCGCCGGCACCATCGCCAAACAAAAAGCAAGAAGTTCGATCCGTAAAATCGGTAACCCTGGAAAGTGTTTCTGCCCCAATCACCAATATTTTTTTATGACTTCCGCCATTTATGAGCCCTTTTGCAACCACCAATCCGTATGAAAACCCGGCGCATGCTGCATAAATATCCAGTGCGCCTGCTTTATTCATTTTCAACAGGTGTTGAACGCGGCACGCCATGCTAGGCATAGGCTGATCCGGTGAAACTGTGGAAACCAGAATCATATCAACATCCGAAAGGTCCTTGTTGTATTTGTCGGCCAGGTCCTGTACTGCGCGCACACAAAAGTCGCTGGTGAACTCGTTGTCGGCAGCGTGATAGCGGGTTTTAATACCCGTTCTTGAAACGATCCATTCGTCGGTAGTTTCGATAATTGATTCAAAATAAGCGTTATTGACCACCTTTTGAGGGACAGCCATACCAATGGCAGTGAGCCGGGCGTTTGCCATGCTGTAGAGTATAATGACGTATTGTTGTGGTGTTACCGATACGCCCGTGAAAAGAAAATTGGACTAGGAACATGCAAAGTTAAACTTTCTATGGCATTCCAAGCTCGCCATTGATGTTTTTAGAAAGTTGTTTATACAATTCCTGCCAATCAGGGTGTTGCATCAGTAAGTCAAGGTGGCGTCCTATGGTTGCAGTGTCGCCCCTGATAGCAGGCCCGGTTTGCATACGACCCGGAGAATCCTGCAATGCTTTAGCCAGCGTTTCCTCCATCAAAGGATGTAACAATTCGAAAGGCAAATCCTGTTCGTCAAGTATTTTTTCGGCAATTGAAAAACAATGATTGGCAAAATTATTGGCAAATACGGCCGCTACATGCAAATAAGTGCGCTGATTATCGGTAACTTGGTAAACCAGGTTACCGATGGTTTTTGCAATCCTTTTCAAAAAAAGTACATCCTCCTGATTGATCGCATCAACGCAAAATGGAATTTTTGACCAAACCGGGGTGTGTTCAAAAGAAAACGACTGTAATGGGTAAAAAACACCGTATCGAGGAATGAACGGCGCTAATACCGCACCGGCAGTACCACCGGATGTATGGGTTACCAGACAATCACCCACAAAAGGAGACATGCTTTCTGCAACAGAGGTAATGGCATCATCACGGACGGCAATAATGATCCAATCTGCATCCGGTAGTAGATCGGCAAAGTTGGTTGACCAGCTTGTTTGCAGGGTATCTGCCAATTCGCGCGCTTTTTCTTCCGATCTGTTGATCAATTGTGCCACGGGAAGGCCTTTGCCCTTTAGGCGACGGCCTAAATGCCAGGCAATTCTACCTGCGCCCACCAATACGATTTTCGGCATTTGTTCCATAGGATTTCGCTTCAAATTTCTAAAGATTCGAATCATTTACCCCGTATTCCTTACATTTTGTTGTTAAATTGTTAAGGCCTGTCCAAAACTTTGTGGAATTTTTTGCACATCGCATTGATTATCAATTCCATAGTGCGCAAAATAAAAACTTGTGAACCAGCAAGTTGTTATTTTGTATATACAACCTTAAACTTGTTGACCTTTCAGAGGTCAAACGGATATGACTAACCATTCAATTTTAAACAAATCAATATTCCGTATGAGAACGAACCTTTTATTAACGGCAATTTTGAGCATTTTCATTGCTTCTGCCGGATTTGCACAAAAAGAGCCGATGCCCGACAGCACAGGATTGCCCGGTGATCACTTTAGCCTGGAGGGAGCCTTAGAACTGTTTAAAAAAGCGACATCTCCAGAAGACTTTGAAAAACTCCTGAATGATTCAAACAGCAAGGTGAACAACCTGGACTTGAATGAAGACGGCGAGGTAGATTATATCCGGGTGGTCGACAATACGCAAGGCGATGTACATGCGCTGGTTCTTCAAGTACCCGTCAACGAAAATGAATCTCAAGACGTAGCCGTCATCGAAGTCGAAAAAACCGGTGCGGAGGAAGCAATGCTTCAAATTATTGGCAATGAAGAAGTGTATGGCGAACAAGTGATTGTAGAGCCGTTTGAAGAAGAAAAAACGAAAGGCAATGGCGGTAAAAACGGGCCGGCATTTGATGGGCAAAAAATCAGGATCGTTGTAAATGTATGGGTTTGGCCTAGTGTTCGGTTTGTATATGGGCCGGCATATCGCCCCTGGGTATCTCCGTGGCGCTGGCGTGTGTATCCGGTGTATTGGCGCCCTTGGCGTCCACACCCTTGGGCGGCATTTCGGGCATGGAGTTCGCCATTTCGCCCTCGCTATCATGTGGTAACTACCCACCGTGTTGTTCGCGCACATGCTGTCTATACACCGCATCGCCGCACTTCAAAAACAGTGCACACCCGCACCACTACTGTTGTCGCACACAAAGGGAAACATGGCACAACCGTCAAGCAGAAAACAACAACTAGCGGGCCACGTGGCACAAAAACGACCACAAAAGCTGTTCATAAAGGCAAAAACGGCAATGTAACCGCAGGCA
>JAEUUR010000552.1 GCA_016787465.1 Saprospiraceae bacterium
TGCCAGTTTATCGTCACGGTGGTTGACGACGTGCCGCCGGTTGCTTCCTGCGACCAAACCACGGTGGTGGCTATCGGCCCGGATGATCCGTTTGACTGTTATTTGCCTTCGGCAAACGGTTGTGAGTTTGCAGGTGTCACCTGGGTAAAAGCTTCCACATTTAACGATGGCTCTTACGACGAATGCAACAATATCAAGTTTACCATTCGCCGGATGGCGCCGTACTCGGATTGCATCGAAAGCCTCAATAAGGTGAACGGCCATCCGAATTGTAACGATGCTTTCCCCGATTTCCCGTCGGAATATGAACGTGCAACTGCCGAAGGCGACTCCATCAAATTCTATTGCTGCGAAGTGGGTACGGTTCAAACCGTTATCCTACGTGTGTACCAGTTGAACCCTGATGGCAGCCTTTCAATCGGGTACGACGGCGAACCTATCTACAATGAATGTATGATTCAGGTGGAAGTTCAGGATAAACTCAAACCTGAATGTGTTGCACCTGCTCACGTTACTGTAAGTTGCGAACAATTTGATCCAAGTTTGTGGTTGTATGGCAAAGCTGCCGTAAGCGACAACTGCTGCTTGGATTCTACAAAAGTATACCTCGGCCAAAAAGGCCTCACGCACAGTGTAAGTTACACCAACTTCGATACACTTTGTAATAAAGGCACCATCGTGCGCACTTTCCGCGCTTTCGATTGCCACGGATTCTCCAGCCAATGCACCCAACGTATCGTGGTGAATTATGAGCAAGATTACTGGGTACGCTTCCCGAACGATGTAATCGTAACGGTATGCGACGGAACCGGCAACTATGGAGAACCTACCTTCTTTGGTGAAGATTGCGAACTGCTGGGCGTGTCGCACACCGACGATGTATTTACCGTTGTTCCGGATGCCTGCTTCAAAATTGAAAGAACCTGGAAGATCATCAACTGGTGTACCTACAATCCGCAGGGAACCTGTATCAACGTACCAAACCCGAACCCGAACGCGATCACCAATCACCCGACAAACCTGCCGGGTCCGATTGTATCGCCGATCAACACGGTAGGCGACCCTTGGCGCGCATCCGTGGTTAAGATCAACCCTAACGATCCTTTGGCCACAAACTATAGCATTTTTTACAACGCAAACGCGAACTGTTACACCTACAAGCAGATCATCAAGATCATCGATACGCAAGCGCCGGTGATTCAATGCCCTGCCAGCCCGGTTACGATTTGCGATGTAACGCCAAACGATCCGGCACTTTGGAATGCCATGTACTGGTGGGATAACGCCACCGGCTCTCACGACCTTTGCGAAGCGCCATCCGATATTTGCATCACCGCTACCGATGCATGCTCCGGCGCCAATATCAATATTGAATACCAATTGTTCCTTGACCTGGACGGCGACGGTGTGATGGAAACCCTGGTGAACAGCACCCAGTTGGGCAACCAACCTGGCGGCCTGGGATGGAACAACGTACTTTTTGGTAATGTTACTGGAGTCGGTCAAGCACGTGAATTCGATTTCCGCGCGGTTCCATTCAACCAAAAATGGGGATTTGCCATTCAGGAAACAACCAGTGGAACGAATAAAACGGCTTGTGTTAAATTCAACACCTTCCAACAGCAGAACTCCTTTGTTACACCACAATTGCCTTACGGTACTCACAAGATCAAGTGGTTTGTATCCGACGGTTGCGGTAATGAAAAAGTATGCGAATACAACATCGTTGTGAAAGATTGCAAGGCGCCAACAGTGGTGTGCCTGAACGGACTCAGCGTGAATATCATGCCAACCGGCATGATCACCCTTTGGGCTTCCGATTTCCTTCAGTACACCGAAGATAACTGCACGCCTACTAATCTGTTGAAACTTGGTATCCGTAAAGCCGGCACCGGCACTGGATTCCCGGTTGATGCACAAGGCAACCCGATCACCAGCGTCAATTTCACTTGCGATGAATTGGGAACCCAATTGGTTGAACTTTGGTCAATTGACCTGGCTGGCAATGCCGATTATTGCGAAACATTCGTCATTGTACAGGACAACCTGGGCTCTTGCAGCAACAGTGGCGTAATCGCTGTGTCTGGCGCGCTCAAAACTGAAATGCTGGATGGCGTAGAAGAAGCAGACGTTCAGCTTCAAGGTACGCCGCCAAACGGACTGCCTGATATTTCGGTGTTCGACC
Source organism: Saprospiraceae bacterium (assembly GCA_016787465.1). GTDB lineage: Bacteria > Bacteroidota > Bacteroidia > Chitinophagales > Saprospiraceae > M3007. The sequence continues at coordinate 2,186 of JAEUUR010000552.1, forward strand.
TGTCTGACAACTTTGGTAACTTCTTCTTTACCAATGCACTGCCTCTGGGCTCTAATTACACAGTTACGCCGCTGAAAGACGACAACCCGCTTAACGGCTTGACTACTTACGACCTGGTATTGATCTCCAAACACATCCTGGGTATCGAACCACTCGGAAGCCCGTATAAAATGATCGCTGCCGACGCGAATAAATCAAACTCCATCACCACGTTCGATATCGTTGAGCTGCGCAAACTGATCCTGGGCATCCACGTTAATTTGCCGAGCAACACGTCATGGCGCTTTGTTGATAAGAGTTATGTATTCCCGAATGCGCTCAATCCATTCATGGAAAGCTTCCCTGAAAGCCGTTCAATCCAGGATATGCAAACCAGCCAGTTGAACGACGATTTCGTGGCGGTGAAAATCGGCGACGTGAACAATTCGGTAGTGTCGAATTCTTCCATGATTTCAGATGATCGTACAACCGGCACCTTGTTGTTTGATGTAAACGATCGCGATTTGAAAGCCGGTGAAATCGTTGAAGTAACGTTCAATCCTGCTGAAAACATCGAAGGTTATCAAACCACCTTGAATCTCCAAGGTTTGAAAACTTTGGGTGTTGTTGCTAATGATCGCGTATCGGCCAACAACTTCGGTATTTTTGAAAATGCTGTAACGGTTTCAATCGATGAAAACGCCGCATTCACCTTGCGTTTCGAAGCTCAAAAAGCAGGCAAACTCAGCGAAATGATAGCCGTTTCGAACAGCATCACCAAGTCGCAAGCGTATAAAACCAGCGGAGCAAGCGTAGCGAATTGGAATATCGCGTTGCGCTTCAACGGCTCACAAGGTTCCTTTATCGCCGGCGCCGGTTACGAACTGCTGCAAAACGTACCGAACCCGGTAAACGGCCTGACCATGATTTCATTCCACTTGCCTGAAGCTGCTGATGCAACTATCCAGGTGAGCAATGCAGAAGGCAAGTTGCTGAAAACCATCAGCGGAAACTTTGCGAAAGGATTGAACACGGTGATATTGCAACGTGCCGAACTCGAATCCGGCATCCTGTTCTATCAGTTGAATTCCGGCAATTTCACGGCAACGAAGAAGATGATTGTGGTCGATTAATTGAAGGTTTAAGTTGATTGATGTTTTAATGTGTCTCATCCCAAATTTTGGCTTTTGCTGGATTTGGGATGAGTTGTTTTCTCGCACATTTAAACACGAGTCAATATGATTTGAGTGATTTCAAGGGTGGATTAAATTGATTTTTAAGGATATATTGAGGGGAACTTTCACAACCACTTATAAAGGGTTTGATCACTTTTTGACTTGCAATTTGGCCGTCCAATGACGTTTCCCGTTCACCTCGGTTACTTGCATCATATAGGTGCCCGCGGCCAAGGTTTCAACCGAAACGAAAATGGACTCACTTGAATTTCCTTCTTGTTCGTATACAAGGCTGCCCAGCAAATTATACAACCGGAGCAGGTAATTCTCCGGAGGCGAGTTTAATTGAATGTGTACGCTATTTTCACTCGAATTGGGAGCAATAATCATTTCTTTCCGATCTGTTTTGACCTTGTCCACCACCTTTACCGGAGTATCGATTCCGAGGCTATCACATATCGAATCCTCCACATCGAAAAGCCTGAAGTTGGGGTAATTCGGCATTAAATTATTTGGAACAGCAGGCAGCTCAAGGTCGTGTTGTACAAAATGACAGGCAATGCCCGGTTCATCTGGAGCATGAATAGTATGGTAATAATAAATACCACTGGTACAGCACATGTAAATTTTGCCATTTGGAGCAAGTGCCATGGCGTGAAAGGCTGTAGAATGGCCTTGCGTTATAGTAAATCCGTCGTATTCTCCGATAAGTTGTTTTGTTGCTTCTATATCGGAAGCCCAAAAATCAAATTGGTACAATTTGGTTTGTGCTATTTGAAAATACAAATACCGGGAATTGGGGGATATAGCAGCCCAGGAGGCATAAACATCCTGATCGGCAACCGTAATAACCTTGGCGTTGGACAATAAGCCGGAACAACGGTCAAAATCGTACAGGAAAATGCGATTAAAACTCTCTGAAAGCGTTACCCTAATAAACTTGGTTCCGTCAGGGGAAAACACCTCATTCCAGCCTGTCTTTTCAAATTCAGCTGCAATGCTGTCTACGTAATTTTGGCTAAAGGGGCCGAGTAAAGAATCGGGGGTGAGTAAATACAGGTTGCAAATGTTGCGGAATTCTCCCGGGATGATGATCCACCAGTCGCGGCCGTTTCCGTGCCGAAAGGATGTAAAAGCGTTTTCGGCAGGAAGAGGCCC
>JAEUUR010000559.1 GCA_016787465.1 Saprospiraceae bacterium
AGGGAATAGCCGGCGCCACCAAAGGCAAACGGAACGATTTTGGCCTCGCTTTTCATGTTTTCTAACCTGAAAACCAGGTCTAAACTGCCCAATGTTGAATTTTCATCTTGCCCGGGCAGTTTAGCCAACCCTAATTTTAAAGGAAGGCCAACATTCAAAAATGGTGCAACGTTGCGGTAGAAGCCAAATTCAAAGCCTTGTCCGATTTTAAGTTCGTTGTCGGCCAACAGACCATAATCGATGGCATTGATTTTTGCATGGATGGCATTTTTAAATGCCTGATTTTGGGAAAAACTTAGTTGAGTCAAAAGGCAAAAAGCCAAGGGTAGGAGTAAAAGTTGCTTTCTCATGCGTTTCAGAAATATGTTTCGCAGAAGAAAACAAAACAAGTGCCAATAACTTAAAAAGGGTATGCGGAATTTAATTTTGCTGCTGGATGACGTTTTTAATTTCGGGCTACAGTTTTGTAAATTGTTTTCCAAAAGGAGTTACAAGAGTTACATGAGTAACAAGAGTATCTAAAAAACTCCTGCACCTCCTGTAACTCCTTGTGGAAAAAACAACCAATTTTATGGTTTGCATACTTTTAACAAGAGATGACTCAAGTTTGATGCGACTCTCTCAACAGATGGATACATAAAATGGGCATTTTTTGATAAAAAGTTATTGATGTAAAGATGTGTAGAAACCGTAGCTCTACGGATCGAGCTGCTTTTTCATACAGTCCAAATGGGGTTCAGTATCCGGAAAGTCACTATTTCCAATTTCTACTTTCTAATTTCAAATCCTACATATCTGAAAGCCTCTATGAATGTTTACACGGAAAGTCTTTTTCCACCATGATTCGCAAGGGTTCTGCCTGGCCGGAAGTAGGAACACTTGCATAAGTGCCTTCTTCTTCCGACTCCATCCATGCCAAAGCAAGATGATGTGGTATGGTCACAAGAATCAAGTTTTTATCGTAACTGCAGGTTGTTTGTTCTGAAACCGGATCGATTTGAAGTCGATAGGTCAACGCAGTCCCCGGAAATTGAACTTGCGCTTCAACAAATCCAGTATGTTTTATCTGGTCAAGGTCGCTTTCACTTAGGCGCAGTCGAAGGGTTTGTTTGTCAAATCTGAGTTTCATGAAATTCTTAATTTATCAGGTAAACGAAGTTTATTGGAGCCGTTCCGGGCTGCTGTAAATGTTATAAACTTCATTGCGTACAAATCCGCAGACGGTCATGCCATAAGCCTCGGCCAGTTCGATAGCAGCGCTGCTGGGCGCTCCGATCGAACAAGCGATTTGAATGCCGGCAACAAGCGCTTTTTGTGCAAGTTCATATCCGAACCGGCCGGAAAAAACTACGATGTGCCGGTGAAGTGGTAGTTTTTTTTGCTGGAGCATGGCCCCGATCAATTTATCCATGGCGTTGTGCCTGCCAACGTCTTCACAACGCAAAACCAGTTGCCCTTGTTCGTCTACCAGGGCAGCAGCATGCGCCCCGCCCGTTGCACTGAACAAGCCCTGGCCTGAGCGCAAAACTTCCGGTAACCGATAAATCAACTCCTTGGGGATGGTAAGGTTTTTAGGCAAAATTTGTGCTTGTTCGCCACGACCGGCATATCTGCCGCACCATCCGCACGCGGAACTGATGGGGAATTGCCGCTGATGGATTTCAGGATCGTAAACTACACTGGGATGCAACTCTGCCAGTACGGTGTCTGTATTGTCGGTAAATCGTACATTTAAAAGGTCGTCTTTCCCATGAATAATACCCTCGGCAAACAACCAGCCTGCTACAAGGTTCAGATCATCGCCGGGGGTACGCATGGTGGCTGCAACGGGCGCCCGCAAGCGCGCGCCTGCATGCGTGTAGCCGATCAGTATCTCCAGCGGTGCTTCCGTGATGATTTGATCTTGCAACTCCTCCGCCGGATGATCTGTATGAATGCGTTTGATGTATGATTCGGTGATGGCTTGCATGCTAGGGAACGGGAGAATTTTGTTCAAAGGTGCGGAATTCCAGTTTTTAGAACAAGTTTTCAATCCGTATTGTTGGAATGCCCGTAGTTTTGCCAACCATTATT
>JAEUUR010000072.1 GCA_016787465.1 Saprospiraceae bacterium
CCTGGAAAGGATTCCGGATTTGTCCGCTGATTTGTTATGATCTCCGATTTCCGGTGTGGAGCCGGAACCTGGATGTGGCGCCTTATGATTTATTGATTTACGTAGCCAATTGGCCAAACCGCCGTTCGCACCACTGGCGAAGCCTGGTTCCGGCAAGAGCCATTGAAAATCAATCGTTTGTGGCGGCAGTTAATGTTTTTGGAACCGACGGAAATCAGCTGGAATATCAGGGCGACAGCATGTTAACAGATTTTTCAGGACAAACAATTTGCCAAATTTCAGGCCGGGAAGGTATATTGTCTGCCGAACTTACATTGGATGAACTGATCAATTTCAGGCAACAATTGCCTTTTTTAAAAGACGCCGATGCCTTTCAACTGCGGGTTTAAATTTTTGAAAAATTTTATTTCAAAAGTTTTGTTTTGTAAATCCAGTTTCTACCTTTGCCACTAGCTTGCTTTTCTTTTAGTCCTTTCTCATGGCTTTTTGTTAATCCTTTTTCATCAATGCCTTCAGCAAGTTGTAGCTCCAAAGCCTGACCAATCTTTCACGAACAGCGAACTCTTTTGAGCGTGGCCGCCCCTTCCGCGAGCTGTAAATTTTACAACATGACCGAAACAATACCTTCCAGTTCAAGCAAAGAACCTTCCTTACGATTTTTATTGCCCTTTGCTTTTTTGTTCCTTTCAGCCTTCGCCTCCCTTTCTTTTAAAAGTGTTCACAGCAGCCGCACTGATCGTTCTGTCGATGCAGAAATCATGCAATTTCGAAGTGATATAGCCGGCTACGCACAGAATTTCACAGGCCTTCGGTATCGATATGCCGGCCGTTCTCCCAAAACAGGATTTGATTGCTCCGGCTTCACGAGCTATATCCTCGACGAGTTTAAAGTTAAAATTTCCGCGTGCTCCCGTACGCAATCCACACAAGGACTCAAAATTCCCCTCGCAGATGTGATGACAGGTGATCTGGTGTTTTTCGGACGCCAGGGCCATATCCAACACGTCGCATTGGTGGTCGAAAATACACCCGACGGTATCATATGCGTACACAGTACCAGCAGCCGTGGCATTGTAGTAGAAAATATTTCAACATCGAAATACTGGAAACCCAGAATCCTTTTCGCGCGCGATGTGATCAGTGGATCAACTTTTTAAAGCGCAGTCAAACCAAAACGTTTAGCCATGAATGAAATGAGTCATCCGGATCGTCCGGGTGGCTCATTTCGGTATCCATTCAAAACTTTTCACGAACACGCAATTGGTATGACCAGACGGGAAGCCTTTCAAAATATTACGCTCTTATTGGGTGGCGTCACCTTGGCGCCGGAACTTCTTGCCAATGCCTTGAACACTTCTGCTGATGACTTACGAAGGGATAACCCGACGCGCTCAGCGATTCTGGATGAAATGGCAGAAACAATTATCCCAGCTACCGATACCCCTGGCGCTAAAGCAGCTAAGGTGGGCGATTTTGTTTTAACAGCTTTAGAAACCTGTTTGCCGGAAAAACGCAAAATCCGCTTCTGGGAAGATTTCGAAAACGCTGAAACCGCTTGCCGACGAAAATACGGAAAATCGTATGTAGAACTGGATCAACCCCAACGGTTTGAAATGATGTCTCAGTGGCAAGCTCTAAAACCAATGCCGGGCGATGAAATGCCTACCTTTTTTAAGGCGCTAAAAATACTGGTGTTACATGGCTATTTCACTTCCGAAATCGGCGCAACCCAGGCACTAAGCTACGACCCTATTCCTGGTGAATGGATTGCTGATTTGCCAATTACATCAGATTCAAAAGCCTGGACACCCCTGTTTTAATTTTTAAGTTGTTTAAAAATCAATCGTTTGAGATGATCCATCACGTCTTTTTTTACATGTCGCCCGAGGCTACAACCGAACAAAAAGAAGCATTGCGCTCCGGAATTCATTCACTCACGTCTATCGAAACGATTAAACAATGGCACATCGGTACGCCGGCGCCAACCGATCGACCCGTGATTGAACGGGGTTATGCTTTTTCATGGCTGGCTTTGTTTGAAAACGGCGATGACGAGGCCGTCTATCAATCGCATCCGGTGCACCTGGAGTTCATTAAAAATTGCGCACACCTCTGGACGAAGGTGATCGTTTATGATTCAATTTGAGCAGGTGTGGTTTTTCACAAAGAGTTACAAGAGTTAACAGGAGTATCAAAAACTCATGAAACTCCTGTTAACTCTTGTAACTCCTTGTGAAACCTTATTGTCGGAACATCCCGATCGCCTTATCCTTCGGATATTTGATTGAGTAGGTGAACCGTACCCGTTTGCTTTGGTTGGCGGGAATCTCCAACTCCCATTTCAGTTTTCCATAATCTTCATTGTATTCAGCGCCGGCTTTGTCTTCAAGCTCAACGGTAATGTCCTTTTGTTTGCTGACCGGTACCTGGTCCAGTATTTCGATGTTCACCGGAACAGATTTGTTGTTTTTGACCACAATTTCAAACGAAAAGGTTTCTTTTACCATATTACTGAACACTTTTTTCTTCTCGGTAAAATCCTTCGGCTGCATCCGTTTGATGGTAATTTGATCGTCTTTTCCGAGTGATAAAAGCAAGGTGTCGCTCACCGTGAATGGGTTGACGCTCGTTTGTCCAACATAGGTATCCTGGTAAAAAATATTGGCTAACCCGGGTAACAGGTTGTATTTTCCGTATTCCGGCACCTTGGCGAGCAAAAAGACAGATGGGTCGAGTTTCGGAACGGCATGGTACTCATACTCGGCAGGCATATCCTGTTCGTCTACCGTAATGATATTGTCCAGCCCGTTGGCTTGAATATCCTGTGGTTTTGCCACATCGAAATTGGTTATCAGGTCTTCGTTGCCCTGGGGCTCCGGATTAGCCGGCGGAATCAATAGATCCATCACCGCAACTTCAGCATCATCGCGGCCGGGCCCACTGCCCGAGCGAGCCATATCCTTCACTTGAGCCATATTCGTGGATGGGGCCATTTGGTATACTTGTTCCTGTTTGCGTTTGACATCGTCGTAATACGTGTAAACTGGGCGAAAATCAACGAACACAGGGGTTAAAATATGCCTGTCGTTGTTCGCCAGCGGATTGGCCGTAGAAAGATGCAGAACTATTGACTTCCAATCAAAACCAGACAAGTTGCGCACATTCGCCTTGTAGATCAAACGAAGCGGTTTGCCAAACCCTTCCGAACGCAAATCGTACAATGGCGACCATCCGGCTTGAGTTACCAGGTAAGTGCAAACGATCTCAATGGATTGTGCGCCGGTTGATTCGATTTTCATAACGATCTGACCGGTTGAATTGGAAACATTTGGCTGAAGGCGTTGTAAAATCAATTGTAACGACTGGTATAATTCATTGATTTTGCGCTCCTTAATCGTCAGTTGTTGCAGCCGTTCCTTTACTTCCATTTGGCGTTGGCGGTAAAATGTGGTAAGTTCTTTCAACTCTGCTACCGTAAGGGTTGTGGTGTTTTGAGTGGGGGTGGTTACACCGATTTGGTTGAGTTTATTGGCCATCATGGTTATTTCATTAGCCAGCACTTCCCGTTCATCCATGATGCCGGAAAGTGCATCGCCAAGGAGCACCAATGAATCCCGGATGATGGGCGCGCGCGGACTTTCGGGGCCAGGGCCTGGAACATTCAGGCTAAAAACAGCTGCATTGAGCGTTGCAGCACCTTTGATGCGCACTTGCAAACTGTTCGGATTGAAATAGGGTGATAAATTTTCAAAAACAATTTCGCTGTTTCCGGCAGGTACCTTGACGGTTGCAACGCTGCTGATTTTGGCGCCGCTGCGGTACACGGTCACTTCTTTGATGGTTGGGGTTATCCGGTTTTCAGCAAAAGCCTGAAAAGAAAACAAAGTGGTGAAAAGAACAAAAATGAAACTACGCATAGGTGAGTATTGATTAAGAACTTGTTTGAGTGGATGCATCCGTGATGTGCCGTGAAAGACGTGCTACGCTGATGCATTGAATGGTTGCTAATCGATGCAAGAGCCCGGATAATTGCATAAATTTTTGAAAAGGTCTTTTAGAGATGGCTTTTCACAACTTTGGCGGTACTTTTGCGCCCGCACATACGATTTCAGCATGACGAACAATTTACTCTCCGACCGCGTACTTAACCTGGCAGAATCCGAAACCCTGAAAATGGCCAGAATGGCGCGCGAATTGCGCGCTTTAGGGCACGATGTCATAAGCCTCAGCCTGGGCGAACCCGATTTTGATACACCCGACCACATCAAGGAGGCTGCCTATCAGGCTTTAAAAGAAGGTTATACCAAATATACACCCGTTGCCGGCCTGGCTGAATTGACCAAGGCTATCAGCGAAAAATTTAAACGCGACAACAACCTGGACTACCGTCCGGAACAGATTGTGGTGAGCAATGGCGCCAAACAGACCATTTACAACTTGTGTCAGGCCTTGTTAAACCCCGGCGACGAAGTGGTGTTGTTCGCGCCTTATTGGGTGTCGTATTATGAAATTGTGAAACTCTCCGGAGGCATTCCCGTGTGCGTGTACGCAGGCGTGGAGCATGATTTTAAACCGACACCGGAACAATTGGATAACGCGATCGGCAACCGGACGAAGTTCGTGCTGTTCTCCTCGCCGTGCAACCCGACCGGAACGGTATTTACCAAAGAGGAGTTGGAGGCCTATGCAAACGTAGTAGCAAGGTATGATAACGTGTTGATTGTCAGCGATGAAATTTATGAATACATCAATTTTACACATCAACACATCAGTATCGGCGCATTTCCGAATGTAAAAGACCGCACCATCACGGTGAATGGATTTGCCAAAGGATTTTCCATGACTGGCTGGCGCTTGGGCTACATGGGCGCGCCGAAATATATCGCCGATGCGTGTGCCAAAATTCAGGGTCAGGTGACGAGCGGTGCAGCTTCCTTTACTCAAAAAGCAGGAGCCGTTGCGCTCATGAGCGATATGCAACCCACAGAACTTATGCGCGAAGCATTCAGGGAACGCCGGGATATCGTCATTTCCATGCTCGAAGAAATACCGGGCATCAAAACCAACCACCCCGACGGCGCGTTCTATATCTTCCCCGACATCAGCTCCTTTTTCGGCAAAACCGATGGACAAACAACGATCCACAACGCCGACGATTTTTGCGATTACGTGATGTCGACCTGTTATGTGGGCCTGGTATCAGGTTCAGCTTTTGGCGACCCGAATTGTTTTCGCCTGAGTTATGCAGCTTCGGAAGAACAACTCCGGGAGGCGGTGAGCAGGTTGAAAGAGGTGTTGAGCAGGTTGAAGTGAAAAACTAATGGTATTCAAATGATTCGAGCCCTCAAAATCGAATCATTCGAATCAATCGAAAAATCAAATCAATTACAAATACCGCATATTCCAAATCCAGGGCATTTCGTTTTTTCGCGCCTCTTTGATTTGTTTTTCAATCATTTTCTGGTAGGCATCTGAATTGATTTTTTTGCCTTTTACCTTTTTGGGTTTCATCTCTTCGGCTACAGGGCGCAACTCGATTTTATCGGCCACCATCAACAATGCGCCATCATTGATGTCGACTTCCAGAATCAACCCGGGCAAACCACAGAAGTACTCAGGGCCCCCGCTGTGCGGAATGTCGAGGGCAAACCAAACTGTAATTTTTTGATTTTTCAGGGTGTCTTCCAGGTAGGCATTCATACAAATGTGTCCGGCTACCTCCTTGATGTCGTTCATGATTTTCCAATCCGGCGCCTGAATGGAATCTTCAACCAGGTACACTTTGCCTTCCATTTCATAAATATCGTTCATCAGGCCGGTAGAAAAATCGCGACGAAGCGCGAATTTCGACTTTCTCCACGACCATCCATATTCCTCTTCTCCCGGCTGATGATCTGCCTCTTTGTAAAAAGATTGAGTAGGGTTCAGATACAATTCAAAATGTTGTTTGTATTCGGAACGGGTTCCACCCCACATGTAAGCATTTCTTTCTTTACGTTGTTTACTGATGTAATCGATCGATTCCATCATTTTGGTCCAGTTATAGGTTGCAACATAAAGGATTTTACCTTCAGGCGGTTGGGGTGTTTCCTGGGCGCGTGATGCCGTTGATGAAGCGAACAGGAGGAAAGAAAATAACCAATATTTGATGCTAGGTGCCATTGTTTGTTGTGTTCAGTTGAAAAGTGATTGGTGATAGGGATGGTTTTTACCACCATTCGTTCTTCTTGATTTTGTTTTCGTAGCCGCGTACGTTGTAACTCGCACTCAGCATGAAGTACCTTGCGAGGGTAGGGGCCAGGGTTTTGGTGACATAGTTCAAACTTGCGTTTTGATTAATGGTCACACGCTGGTTTAACAAATCGAATGCAGCCAAACGAAGCTCAACACGGTTGTTTTTACCAATGAGGTGCCTGATGGAGGCGTTCCAGATCGATACTTCCCGGTTGAAATCGAATCGGTCGTTGTTAAATCTGGCGAAGTTGAAATTGGTTTCCAAAAAGGTCTTTTTAAGGAATTGCCACTTGGCTGAGATGTCGACCGACTGGTTTTTGGGATTTTGCGACAGATCGGGGTTAATGTCGTAGGTCGTATTGGTAAAACCGAAATTACTGTTGGCGCCGAGAATCAATTTGGGGCTTGGCGTCAATGAAAGTCCTGCCCGGATGTTGTAATTGTCGCTGTTGGTGCGGGTTTCCTGCCCATCGACAAACACCGGTGAGCGGTCGAAACTGAAATTGCCGCTCAGGTTGACCGTCAGTTTGGTTTTAATAATCGGATAGCTCGACCACAATCCGCTGGAAACCCTGGTGCCGCCGGCAATATTTTCAGGTTTTGATGTAATCCTGACTATATTATTGATGAATTCGGTGGTTTGGCTTTCCACGATTTTACTGTCAAAATAATTGTATTCCACCCAAAGATTCAGGTTGGCAAAACTGCCGGGATTCCAGTAGCCGAGGTTGTAATTAAATGAATGCCCGGTTTCAGGAGCCAGATCGGGATTGCCAACGCTGCGGAATGCCGGGTTGTTGACGTTCGGAACCGGCTGCAACTGTTGAAGTCGGGGCTCCGTGACAGAATAACTATACGATAAGCCTGTATTTATGTTATTCGAAAATTCATAACTCAAATCAACATTAGGAACCAGGTTGTCGAATTTGCGATCGATTGGTTCTGTGATCAGTGGTTCATTTTCATCACGGGCATATTCACCTTGCAACCTGATTCGTTGCGCTGCCAGGCCGATTGATACGTTTGCGCCCTGATACCCGTAGCGCACCACCGTACCCATCCGGTTGTAAAGGGTGTTGTTTTTGTAAAACACGCTCAGGCTATCGATACGTTGCCCCAATGATTCCGGGTTTTGAACCTGCCGGTTGACGTCGTTTTCGGTGTTGTTGTAATTGTAAAACGTTTCCCAGAACCAGCGTTTGGTAATGGGCTCAGTAAATAACGCACTCGATTTATATTGTGTGGTCTGGTTGTCGTTGAAGTTCGACTGTTGGATAGCGCCAAATACCAGGCTGTTTGCGGAGTAAAGTTGTTCGGTTCCATCCGAGCTACTGCGGTTGAAGCCGCCGCTCAGGGCGAATGACCGGCCTTTCTTTTTGAATTTATGGCGGTAAATAGACGAGGCGGCTACCCGCCAGGTGTCTCCACCGCTGTTGTTATTGATATTTAATCGGTTCACCGGGTTGTAGTTCTCATCGGAAAAAAGCTGGCTTTGCAGGTTGGAGTTATCGGTGTTTCCGAGGCGGCCGTTGAGCTTGAAAATGATAATGTCAGAGGAATCGATGTTGTGTTCCAAACGTGTGGAAATGCTGTGATTGCCTCTGAAATCAATCCGGCTGGTGGTGTCGTTATTGAAAAACGAGGTGTCGGACAGGAATGTTTGGCGGTCGGAGAACTGGCTCATGGTCAGTTCAGATTGGTTGTAAAAATAACTGAAATTGAATTTGGACTTGCGGTTGTCGAAATTGTAGTTCGTACCTCCGCCAAAGTTTTCCGTAAACCCACGTCCGTCGAACCAGCTGATCGGCACGTCATCATCGCCGCCCATCATATAGTACCGGCCACCTTGCCCGAATCCGAAGTCGCCATTGTCTTCGTTGTTGAAGGTGTTTTGGCCTTTAAATTCGCCATAATCTTCCCAGTTTACCCCGGTTTGGTTGATGTTGTTGCCGTAGGCAAGAAACGACAGCTGTTCTTTTTCGTTGAACCGGTTGTAGTTGCCACGGCCTGCCAGGCGTTCGTCGGTGCCGACGGCAGCGGTGACTTTTCCAAAAGCGCCTTTTTTGTATTCGTCTTTCAGTTCAAGGTTCATCACCTTTTCTTTTTTACCATCGTCGACACCGGTGAGTTTTGCCTGTTCAGATTTTTCATTGTACACCTGCACTTTTGAAATGGTTTCGGCGCCAAGGTTTTGGGTGGCTGCTTTGGGGTCGGCGCCAAAGAAGGTTTTACCATCGACGTATACTTTGTTGACATCCTTACCCTGGGCTTTGATGTTCCCATCAGCGTCGAGTTCAATGCCTGGCAATCGCCTCAACAAATCTTCCACAGTCGATCCGGGCGGCACTTTAAACGTGGTCGCATCATATTCAATGGTGTCGCCGTGGATACGCAACGGCGCTTTAGCCGTTTTGATAACTACCTCCATCAATTCATTGGATATGGGTTTGGCGATCAGCACGCCGAGGTCGTTCACTTCTGAATCCGAAGGATTCAGGTGTTTTTGATAAGGCAGGTAGCCGATGTAGGAAATTTTTAGGAGGTAGGAGGTATTCCTTACGTTTTTGAAGGAAAATTCACCTTTTTCGTCGCTTCTGGTAAAATTGACCAGGGTCGTATCTTTGGGATTGAGCAGCATCACCGTGGCGTAAGACAGTATATTGTCGAAAGAATCTTTCGCGGCGCCTTTGATGGTAATTCTGGAGGGAGATTGTGCAAACAATACTTGGCCGAATAAGAACATCAAGGCCGGCAGAAGGAGGAAACGCTTCATAAGATTGGAGAAAGTAGTAAAGTGTTGGGTCATCGAAGAAGTAAAAGATAGGTGCAAACTTAGATCATAACGTTGCAAAGGGGTGCAACGTTTTTGAAAAGGCAATGTTAACAGCAAAAGGTTGCACGCCTATTAACGCATCGACGAATGACTTTGAAAAACGTTTGTTCCGGCAAATATGCTCGACGGCGGCTAGATCATCCTGTTGGGTGGCAGGGAATAGAGCAGCAGGGTGTTTTCACCAAAATATTCCTTAAAAGCCAGCGCAAAGGTGCCGGGATTGGAGAATCCTACTAATTCTGAAATGGCACCTGGGTTTCCGGCTCTTTTTTCCAACAGTGTTTTGGCTTTTTCGAGCCTCATTTCCCTGATCAATTGCACGGGTTCTTTCCCTGTCAGCACATTCAGTTTTTTAGTGAAGTGCGTATTGGTCATTTGCATTTTTCGGGCGATTTCGTCGGCCATAAAATCCGGATTGGCCAGGTTTTGTTCGATAAAATGAATGGTATGCATCAGGAAAGGATCCTGAAGTGCAATTTTATGGTCGGTGAAATACAGGTGCATGAACCGGGTGAATTCGTCGTGCCGAACTTTTCTGGCGTCGAGCAATCGTTGAACAGAAGCGTCAAATTCATCATCGATGACAGGCCTGGAAAACCATACATCGGCGCCGGCACGCAGGGCGTCGAGCTTGCCCTCATTGCCGAATTTGTTGGTAAGCAATACCACCGGAATATGGTTGGTGCGTTCGCTGAGTTTGATCTGCCGGGCTATTTCAATGCCGGATTGGCCATTCAGCAGTGCGTCACAAACAACCAGGTCGGGAAGCAAATCGTTTGCCATTTGCAATCCTTCTGCGGGTGTTCTGGCTGTTTCAATTTGAAAACGGTCGGAAAGCAGCGATTTTAAATACAAAACCACCTGTCTGTTCGGCTCAATGAGCAATGCAATTTGCTCGGGTTCCGGGCCTTGATAAACGGCATAGGGCGTATTCAGGGGTTTGGCAGCTGCGTTGTTTGTGGCTTCGATCACTTGCATGGAAGCTGTTTCTTCCAATTCTTTGCGAAGGTTTCCACGCATTATTTCCCACTCTAACTCCTTCTTTTTTAAGGTGTTATTCCATTTCGTGTTGCTTTGAGCCAGAGAAACTGCCAGGAAAAGCAAGATGGCGACCAATACGCCGGCTAGGATGAGCCCTTGTTGTTTTTCTATTTTGAGGTAACGACCTTGCTCTGTCATTTCCTGAGCGCGGAGGTTAGAGAGCGAGTCGAATTGTTGCTTTAATCCGGAAGCTTCAGCCCTTCGTTCGCGCGCTTGAATAGAATCGCGGGCGGAGGCGAGCATTTGTTGGCAAGTCAGCGCCTGATCAGGAAGTTCCCATTTTCTGCATTCCTGAACCAATGCGGTGAGAAGTGCGGCTTTGGTAACCGGGTTTGGATCTTTTCGGGCATCCAATTCTGCTTCTGCCAGCATTCGGGTTGCGCTGCGGTCGTCTTGGTTGGCCTTGTAAATAGTAGAAAGCAGCATCAATAATTTTGGGGTAACAGGGAGTTCGTGACGTTTCAGAAATTCCCGTAAAAATTCTCCTTCTACTTGCGCCTGTTCAAAATTCCCAGCCTGTGTGAGCTGATTGAGCAAGGTAAGGCGCGTCGACAATGTATCCTGAACGGTTCTATCCTGAGCAGAAACACGAATAGCGCTCAAATAAAACAGGAATAAAAAGAAGCAAATAGTGTATTGTCGCATCGGTATCGGAGAAAATCTGTGTGCAAACATACAAATATACTGTCTTAATCAATGAAACCAATTGGATTTGGGCCATGTTGTTCGTGGATAAAACGTTGGAACAACAGTTAAGAAGGTTTAAAGGCTGGTTAAACACGGGTTAAACTTTGGACGGGGGCTGCAGCAAATGGTTACAAAATGCTATGAAAATGAATGAATTAGAAATCATTTGGCAAAATATCTTAAAATCTTCAAGCAACTTCAAGTGCTTTTCCCACGTCTCAACGTCGGCAAAAGAGCAGAATCATCCTACTTTTGAGCCAGAAAAGACATTCAACATTAAAATAACATTTACCATGACGATCAAAAAAATTGCTTCAACCGTTTTGTTTTCGTTCGCACTTGTAGCTGCGGCATCTGCTCAACGTATTGCGGTTGTCGATGTAACTGCCATATTGGAAAGTTTGCCTGATTACCAAAAAGCGCAGGAACAACTGGATAAAATTGCCACCACCTGGAGGCAGGAAATTGCGCAGGAACAAGACAAAATCAAAGGCATGTACAGCAAATATCAGGCTGAACAGGTGCTATTGAGTGAGGAAATGAAAAAGCAACGCGAAGAGGAGATCATGAACAAAGAAAAAGAAGTGCGCGAACTGCAGCGCCTCAAATTTGGCCCGGAAGGTTCGCTTTTCAAAAAAAGAGAGGAATTGGTTAAGCCGATCCAGGATAAAGTTTACGGCGCTATCGAACGGTTCGCTACCGATAAGGGTTTCGAATTCATCTTCGATAAAGGCAGTGCTTCCGGTTTGTTGTTTGCAGATAAAAAGAACGATAAAACGGAAGATATCAAAACCATGTTGAAGAAGTAAGTTCACTCATCGGGCCATCCGGGCATAATTCCTACCGATGATCGAGCTATTGTGTCCGGATTGGTTCTCGAATCAATTGAAAAACTTACTTTTGCACCCTAATTTACAAAACAGTTCAATGAAAAAATCAATTTTTTTAGCCATTTCACTCTTTTTGACGCTGGGCTCTACCGCTTATGCTCAAAAATTTGGGTATTGTAACTCCACCGTCCTGTTCACGATTATTCCGGAAGTTAAACAAGCAGACAGTGAATTGCAGGGGTTTCAAACTCAACTGACCAAAAAAGGGCAGGAAATGGTGCAGGCTTTACAAACCAAAGCGGATGATCTGAAACGCAAGCAGGATAACGGAACAATATCTCCCAAAGATGCAGAAACCCAGTCAAACAAGCTTGCGGAGGAAGAACAAGTCATTGTAAAATACGAGCAGGAAGTGTATCAAAAGCTGGCTCAAAAACGCCAGGAGCTATACCAGCCGATCCTTGATCGTGTGAATGAAGCCATGAAACAGGTTGCTATTGAAAATGGCTTCGCTTTGGTGTTTGATACCACATCCAACGTCGTGCTTTATGCGGATGAATCATTGGATGTGACTAAACTGGTAAAAGCCAAACTCGGAATTACGGAATAAATGCACAGGTGGGCAAAAAAAATCCCGGATGATGTTTCAGTCATCCGGGATTTTTTTTTGGATCATTGTCTAAAACTTCGGGCACACAATCTCTTCGTTGTTGTAATTACCAAGATAAGTAATAGACAGTTCCAGCGCTCCTTGCCTTTGGTTGGCCTGCAATGCCTTCAGGTTCAGGTCGTAACTTAGTCCGATTACCATATTGTTCAATTCTACGCCAAGTAACGCAACGGCTGCATCGAGTCCAAAGCCGCCATCATTGCGAACCGGACGCGCCCAGGCGCCGAAATGAATGGCGCTCGAGCCATATTTCCCCATGGCAAACCGGAAATTGGTGCCGGCGTTGATTTCCATGTGCGGGCCTTGAAGAGCCCACAACAGACGTGGGTGAAATTGAACGCGGTTATCGTTGGTCAGA
This sequence comes from Saprospiraceae bacterium, assembly GCA_016787465.1. GTDB lineage: Bacteria > Bacteroidota > Bacteroidia > Chitinophagales > Saprospiraceae > M3007. The sequence continues at coordinate 12,654 of JAEUUR010000072.1, forward strand.
GGAATAGACGCTGCAATTTGAGTTGACAGTTTGGAATAAAGTTTATCGCCTTTGCCGTTGTTTTCATAAAAAGATATTTCAGGCTGCAAAAAGTGGTGGAATGCGGCTCCGGCGAAAAATCGGCCGTTTTTACCAACTTCAGCTTTATAGTTCAAACCGGCATTGTAATCAGCATATGCAAAGTTATTGCCGGGCAACACTTCTGCCGTTGGGATGGTGTACCCACCGCCGCCATCGAAAGAGTCGTGAAATTGTAAGGTGCTGTAATTGACATTGCGTTGAGTCAGGCCGCCTTGTATGCCGAGGGTCAGAAATTGTCGGTGGTCGGCGCCCAATGCTTTGTGGTAGGCAAGTGAAACGGCAATTTGTGTGGTGCTGAAATCAACGATACCAACTTTATCGTTGAAAAACATGATACCCAGGCCAATAGCATCGTCGCTATTGTTTTTCTTTTTACGA
>JAEUUR010000078.1 GCA_016787465.1 Saprospiraceae bacterium
GGCCGTTCACCTGCTTGTCGATGGCATGGCAACTTTTGCAGTCAGATTGATCAATGAGTTGTTTTCCGTAAATGAATCGCTCTGCGGAAACGGTTTGTGGGGCGGGTTTCCCCAGTGTTGACGGGTTGACGCCATTTTCCATAAAATCAAATGAAGTGCTGACATCGGTGGCGGAAATGCCTTGGTTCAGAAAGCCGTCTTCCCGGTCGTTTACTTCGAGTTGATAATGTAAGGTGTCGCCGTCCCTGTAAAAACTGCGGTTGCTCCCGGCCAGGTTCCATTGCACACTGGGTTGTTCATTTCCGATTTCAAGATGAACGGTTGCGGAAGCGGTTGCCCCTTGCGCGTCTGTTACGGTAAGCAATGCCTTGTAGGAGCCTGGAACTGCGTAGGTTGTTGGATGGCTGAAATCTGTCTTTGTCTTTACGGGTTTGTTATTTTGAAGGATCGGTTCCTTTTCACGATGGGTATCAGGTTGGTTAAAAGACAGGTGTTCCCCATTCCCGAAATCGAGGTCAAAATGAAGCGGGCCGCCGTCGTAATCGTTGGATAGGTCGGTGTCGAAGGTGATCGTTGAAGGAGCAGCGGTTGCCGTTTGATCAGCTTTTAACCTGGCGATCGGCGGTCGATTGCCTTGCACATAATCGATGCGTGAGAGCCGGGCGTCTTCATTGGAGGAATACCACCGGGCGCCGTATTCAATCAGCCAGAGGGTTCCGCTTTTGCTGAAAAACATATCCATAGGCCTTGACAGCCTCACAGAATCCGCGAAAGGTTCCATGTGGTTAAAATTGCCGAGGCTATCCATGGTAACGGCCATCAGCCAGCCGCGCATCCAGTCGTAAATAATCAGTTTGCCGTTGTAATAATCAGGGAAACGGGAGGTTTTGGGATATGCATCGGCATAATACACCGGGCCGGCCATCGCATTCCGGCCACCAGAGCCGGCAATTGGGAAGTCCCGGTTTTTGCCGTAAGGATACCAGATAAATGCAGGTTGTGCAGGCGGAAGGTCGTTCAGGCCCGTATTATTGGGGGAATTGTTTTGAGGGTGATCATGGTTGAACGCCGGACCGGAGGTCTTTGTCGCATAATCGTAATCGCGGTAAGCTTGGTTGTCGGCCACGAAATAGGGCCAGCCGAAAAAACCGGCGGTTTTGGTGCGGTTAATTTCGTCGTGACCTTGCGGGCCTCGTTCGGCGTTGTTTTTTCCGGCATCGGGGCCAATGTCGCCCCAAAACAACATCTCGCGCCGTGCATCATAACTGATCCGAAAGGGATTTCGACAACCCATGACATAGATTTCAGGGCGCTGTTTAGTATTCGATATTCGGTGTTCGATATTCGGTGTTCGATATTCCATCCCGAATTGTTGCGGAGCAATCACGACGTCTTCTTTCACAAATAAATTGCCTTTCGGGCAGATGTAACTTCCGTCGGGCATTGGTTTGATCCGGAGTATTTTACCGCGCAGATCGTTGGTGTTGGCCGAGCTTCTTTGTGCATCGAACGCTTTTCGACCAGGCTGCTCATCGATGGGTGCAAAACCGTCGGAAGCAAATGGGCTGGTGTTGTCGCCAGTAGCCAGAAACAAATTGCCCTGACCGTAGAAGGTGATGCTGCCTGCTGCGTGGAAACAATCTTTGTTACAGACCGGGAAGGTAAAAAAAACGGTTTCCGAGGAGCGGTCGAGGGTGTC
>JAEUUR010000111.1 GCA_016787465.1 Saprospiraceae bacterium
ACCCCCTCCTGAGTATTTTTGACAGGCAGGAATTATGGATGGGATTTCCGGCTTTATATTTCTATTTGTTTTTTCTTTGGTTGCTGATAATTGTTGCCGTAGGTTTGATTGTCAAAAACAAGCAAAAAAGAAATTAATGCCTATATGCCTTTAAGCCTTGTCATCGGGTGTTCGCTTGCTTACATTTCACTGTTATTTCTGATCGCCTGGTGGGTGGACAAACGCTCGGACAAAGGCATTAGCCTTGGCAGTAATCCGTATGTCTATGCTTTGTCGCTTGCGGTTTATTGCACGGCTTGGACGTTTTTTGGCTCGGTTGGTCGTGCAACTACCGGCGGGCTTAGTTTTTTAGGCGTTTATCTTGGCCCAACACTGCTGGCGCCCTTGTGGTACATGCTGTTGCGAAAAATGATCCTGATTTCTAAAAATCAACGGATTACCAGCATTGCAGACTTCATATCAGCGCGGTATGGCAAGAGCCAGACCTTGGCGGTATTGGTTACCGTGATAGTTGTACTGGGCATTGTTCCGTACATCTCCATTCAGCTCAAAGCGGTTGCCTTCGGCATCAACACGCTTACCCATTTTGGAGAAGCGCCTCCGCCTCCGCCAACTTCAATTTTTGTCGATTCTGGTTTTTGGGTGGCATTGGCTACGGCGGTGTTTACCGCAGTTTTTGGTACAAGAAAATTGGATCCGAATGAAAGGCATGAAGGATTGGTAGCCGCAATCGCATTTGAAAGTATAGTCAAATTGTTGGCATTTATGGCTGTGGGCGTTTTTGTAACGTTCTTCATTTACAATGGTTTTGGAGATCTGTTTTCCCAAGCAATGCAAAGAGCTGATACTGCTGAGCTATTCACGTTTGAGGCGGCAGGAGTTACCCCGCTTGCGTGGAATTTTCTTTGCCTTTTATCTCTGTTGGCGATTATTTTATTGCCGAGGCAATTCCACATTTCAGTGGTTGAAAACACCACCCCCAGGCATATCCCGAAGGCAATGTGGGTCTTTCCGCTTTACCTGCTTTTGATCAATATTTTTGTATTCCCTCTGGCGCTGGCCGGTAAAATGATGTTCGACAGCGCTGTAAATCCAGACACCTTTGTATTGAGCCTTCCGCTTGCTAAAGGCGCATATTGGTTGGCGCTTATTGCCTTCATTGGTGGATTTTCGGCAGCAACCAGTATGGTCGTTGTAGAAGCAACAGCGTTGAGTATTATGTTCAGTAACCACATTGTGGTGCCGCTGATGATTAAAACACGCAGCCTGGGTGTCGGCCAAAAAAAAGTGGATGGCGCCGAGCGCCTGTTGGATATCAGGCGAATCAGTATCTTGTTCATGTTGTTTTTAGCCTATTGGTATCAAAAGGCAGTCGGCAATACTTACGACTTGGTTTCGGTCGGGCTGATTTCATTTACGGCAGTTGCACAACTTGCACCCTCGGTGCTTGGGGGTATGTACTGGAAAAGAGCCACCAAACAAGGTGCGCTTACCGGATTGATCATCGGATTTGCTGTTTGGGCCTATTGCCTTCCATTTCCCAGTATGGCTATGGCCGGTATTATTCCCCAAAGCTTTGTGACCGAAGGTTTGTTTGGTCTATCCTTTTTAAAACCCTACGCGCTTTTTGGATTGGGTGGTTTAGACCCAATTACCCATGCCGCTTTTTGGAGCCTGATGCTCAATACATGGTTTTACGCGATTATCTCCATCAATACACAGCCTTCCACGTTGAATCTGACACAGGCAGATTTGTTCGTAAATATTCACAAGTACATTGAAGGGCATGAGTCCGATATCCTGAAACGCGAAGCAAAAATCAGTGACCTAAGAACCTTGTTGAACCGCTTTCTTGGCGAGTCACGTACCATCAGCTTGTTTAAGGAATACGAAGTCGCCAACCAGGTATCACTGGCACATCAAAAAGTGGCCCAAGCCGATCTGGTCAATTTTGTTGAAACACACTTGGCAGGAGCCATCGGCGCTGCATCGGCACGCCTGGTATTGGACAGTGTGGTGAAAGAAGAGGTGATTACTCTGGAGGAAGTCATGCGCATTTTGGAGCAAACCCGTGAGGCAGTTGAACACAGTAAATCCATGGAGTCTAAAAATGCAGAGTTAAAAATGCTGACACTGCAATTAACTGCTGCCAACGAACAATTAAAGAACCTGGATCGGTTAAAAGCTGATTTTATCACTACCGTAACCCATGAGCTGCGCACTCCGGTAACCAGCATTAAAGCACTTTCCAAAATTATCCTCGACTACGAAGCAGAGTTGGACGAAAGCCGGAAAAGAGAATATTTGACGATCCTTGTTGCCGAAAGCGACCGAATCAGTCGACTCATCAACCAGGTTTTGGATATAGAAAAAATTCAATCAGAGGCTTCGCCGCTCAAAAAAGAAGAGATTGACCTGGCTCAGCTGCTTCATCAGGCCGCTTCAGGCTTGTCGCAGTTGATGTCTGAAAAAGGCGTGATGTTGAAATATTCCGTAGGATTTCAAAATTTTCTGTCGGAAAAGGACACCATGGTTGTTCAAGCAGATTGGGACAGAATGACGCAAGTAGCCGTTAACCTCTTGTCGAATGCGCTGAAATTCTGCCATCCTGAACAAGGAGTGATTGAAATTCACCTGGAAAGAAAAGGTTTGTATGCTGTTTTCTATGTACGTGATAATGGCGCCGGTATTCCCACAGCGATGCAACAATTAATCTTTGAAAAATTCACCCAATTACACAGCCATGAGCATGGCAAACCGCAGGGAACCGGTTTGGGACTTTTCATTTCGAAAAGCATCATAGAAAAACATGGCGGTGTGATTCTGGTAGAAAGTGCCGTTGGTGAAGGCACTAAATTTGAAGTCCAAATTCCAATTTAACTACTGAGTAATTAAAATAAAGTGAGCATGATTTTAGGTTTTGCCGATTTTGCCTACTTTTATACCAAAATCTACAACACTTGAATTTGTCGAATACAAACGCCAAGGTCCTGATCGTCGATGATGAACCCAATATCGTTTTGGCAGTTGAATTTCTACTGCAGCGAGAAGGTTATCAAACTAAAAAGGCCTATAATGGACCCCAAGCACTCGAAATTGCTGCAGAATTCCAGCCCGATATTATCGTATTGGATGTGATGATGCCTGGAATGGATGGATTTGAAGCCGCTCGTTTAATTCGCCAGCACGACGCCCTAGAACATACCAAAATTATTTTTTTAACCGCCAAAGGAACCGATCGCGATAAACTAATGGGTTATGCCAAAGGCGCTGAATATTATATGGTTAAACCATTTGAAAATGAAGAGCTTGTAACGATAGTAAGTGAAATGCTTGCCTACGGCTGAACCATATGAACCTAGTGTTTCAAGAAAAATGCCCGGTCAAAATTTTGGCCGGGCATTTTTCTTGAAAATAAATACAATGTATATAGATAACTATATTTGTTTTGTTATCTTTGCCTTGCACTACTGGTGAGCAACTCATCAACGAAACTGACCGGCCATCGAATTTTAATAACACTAAAAAGTTCTTTAGCCGGTAAAACTAACCATCCATGTCGTATCAATCACAATACAACCAAAGCCTGATTGAACCTGAGGTCTTTTGGGCGGCGCAGGCGGAACAAATCAAATGGTATGAAGCGCCTAAAACGATACTTTCTACAGACGAAAATGGTCTTTTCAGGTGGTTTGAAGGAGGTAAAATGAACACCTGTTATCTGGCGCTGGATGCTCACATAGAAGCGGGTAGGGGAGCGCAAACTGCCCTTATTTATGATTCGCCCGTTACCCAAGGTTTTTTGACATACAGCTATGATGAGTTATTACATGAAACTGCCAAAGTTGCCGGCGCTTTAAAGTCCTTAGGCGTACAAAAAGGCGACAGAGTCATAATTTATATGCCAATGATTCCGCAAGTGGTATTTGCGATGTTGGCATGTGCAAGGTTGGGAGCCGTACACTCTGTTGTTTTCGGCGGTTTTGCGGCACATGAACTTGCCTTGCGTATCGATGATGCCAAACCAAAGGTGTTATTGACGGCATCCGCGGGCGTAGAATTCGACCGCATAATTCCTTATAAACCGATTATCGATGTGGCGGTAATGGAGGCTGAACACCAAATTGAGCACCTGGTTGTGTATCAGCGATGGATGCATAAAGCCCGTTTAAACAACGACAGGGAGTTGGATTGGAGTGATTGGGTTGCCAATGCTCCCCCTGCACCCTGCACACCGGTAGATGCTACCGATCCGCTGTACATTTTATACACCAGCGGTACAACAGGCAAACCGAAAGGTATCGTGCGCGATAATGGCGGGCATGCGGTTGCGTTGCGTTATTCCATGCAACAGGTGTATCAAGTGTCACCAGGCGATGTTTTTTGGGCCGCTAGCGATGTTGGTTGGGTAGTGGGCCATTCATATATTGTTTATGCTCCGCTGCTCACCGGATGTACTACCATCTTGTATGAAGGGAAGCCCATCAAAACACCCAATGCCGGAGCATTTTGGCGTGTAATTGCTGAGTACGGAGTCAAAGTATTATTTACCGCGCCAACCGGATTTCGTGCCATCAGAAAAGAAGACCCGGAATGTTTGCTGAAACTACAATATGACATTTCGTGTCTGGAACGGCTGTTTCTGGCTGGAGAAAGATGTGATGCCGCTACGTTGCATTGGGCGCAAAATTTATTACAAATTCCGGTGATCGATCATTGGTGGCAAACCGAAAGCGGATGGCCGATGCTTGCCACGCCGATCGAAAACGGACAGGTTTTTCCGATTAAACCAGGCTCCGCAGGCAAACCGGTGCCGGGGTTTCAAATTGATATTTTGGATGCAGACGCCCAGCCGCTAAATCCAGGTGAAGAAGGAGCTGTTGGCGTCAAATTGCCACTGCCTCCCGGGTGTTTGCCCAATCTTTGGAATGCCACGGATCGATTCATCGATGGATATTTGAGCGCCTACCCAGGCTATTATTTTACAGGCGACGGTGGTTATCAGGACGAAGAGGGTTATACCTACATCACCGGCAGGATCGACGATGTAATCAATGTCGCCGGACACAGGTTGTCGACGGCGGATATGGAAGAGATTGTGGCGGCGCATCCTGCAGTTGCAGAATGCGCAGTTGTAGGTATTGACAACGAGTTGCGCGGTCAGGTTCCGCTCGGATTTGTCGTACTCAAAACGGGTACTCAAATAGAAGAACCAATATTGGAAATGGAATTGGTTCAAATGGTAAGAGATCGCTTAGGCGCCCTTGCGTGCTTTAAGCAGGCAATAGTTGTAAAACGGTTGCCCAAAACCAGAAGCGGAAAAATCCTCAGACGAATTATGCGACTGATTGCAGATAAAAAACCCTATCAGGCTCCATCCACCATCGAAGATTGGTCGACACTGGAAGAAATAGAAGAGGCTTGCCGCGAACGACTGACCCTGACCATATAATCAACTTCTGAATTTGAAGATAGAGTTTCGTTTTGATTTTAGTTGTATAAACACGGAGCGGGGAGTAATTCTGCCGCTCCGGTATTTACCGGTATTTTTTCTTCATATTTTTACGGATAAATTCATTCATCACTATCTTAGCTATTAACTTTGAAATCATCTAAAACCTGCGGGTAAATTGTTGCCTGATTTCAATTAAACGTGCTTTTGTAATGACCAAAAAAATAACATCCTTCGCTGACTACCAGGAAACTTATGCACAATCCGTAGCTGATCCCGAAAAATTCTGGTCGGAACAGGCCGAAACTTTTCTCTGGCGGAAACCATTCAAAAAAGTGTTGAAATGGAATTTCAGAGAGCCCAATGTTAAATGGTTTGTTGGCGGAAAGCTCAATATCACGGAAAATGTGCTGGACAGGCATCTTGCTTCCCGTTCCAAACAAACAGCAATTCTTTGGGAGCCAAACGACCCAACTGTCAGACCGCGGAAACTCACCTACAAACAACTTTACCAACAAGTATGTCAGTTTGCCAATGGATTGAAAGCGCAAGGCATTAAAAAGGGTGATCGGGTTTGTATTTACATGCCAATGGTACCTGAATTGGCGGTTGCCGTACTTGCATGCGCACGAATTGGCGCCATCCATTCAGTGGTCTTTGCCGGTTTTTCAGCTATTTCAGTTGCCGACCGAATCAAAGATGCAGCATGTTGCGCAGTGATTACGGCCGACTACAATGCACGTGGCGCAAAAAATATTCCGGTCAAGGCAATTGTGGATGAAGCGCTCAGCCTGGGTTGCGATACGGTTCGCTCCGTTATAGTTTACCAAAATTCCGGCGATCAGGTTAGATGGAAGGAGGGTCGGGATTTCTGGTATCTCGATGTGATTGCCGGGCGTAGAAAAACTTGCAAAGCGCAACAAATT
>JAEUUR010000123.1 GCA_016787465.1 Saprospiraceae bacterium
ACGCAAAGCCGATGGCAACGACGTGATCCTGTTTTATTTCAGCGGCCACGGACTCGACGGCGCTTTTCTGCCCATCGATTTTGACGGCTACGGTACCCGCCTGGAACATACTCAAATTGTGCGAACACTGGAAACCAGCCGTGCAAAACATAAAATTTGTATTGCCGATGCATGCTACAGCGGTACGCTGAATTTTGGACTGGCATCTACCGCCAAAGGTTTGGGCAACCCGATTTCAACGCAATACTTCTACGAAGCGTTTGAAAACTCCACCGGAGGCATGGCCTTGCTCATGTCGTCGAGCGCGCGCGAAGCTTCCTGGGAAGACAGCGGCCTGGAGCAAGGCGTTTTCACCTACTACCTGATCAAAGGCATGAGCGGCAAGGCCGACTTCGACCGCGACGGCATCATCAGTGTAAAGGAGTTGTTCGGCTATGTGTACCACATGGTTCAGGAACACACCGGCGGCCATCAATCACCTGCATTAACGGGTGATTACGACGATGAAATGCCGGTGTCGATTCACAGGTAGGTTTACCTGCTCTTCACCAGCTTTTTAACAGCCGATTTTCCGTCGACGGTTAATCGGAGCAAGTAAATTCCATCAGGATAAGCGCTTAGATCCAGTTGCTCGTTCCACACCCCGGTGTTGCCGGCATTGGCCTCAAAAACCGGCCTGCCGAGTAAATCGAGCACCTGGATTTGCAGCGCTGAAGCCGCTTCCTGTAATGAAACCTGGATTTGAACCTGGCCCGAACTTGGGTTGGGCTGCACGCTGAAACGTTGCAATCCGTCGATGTTTTCTACTGCGCTGGTTCCAACACTGAATTCGAACACATCAGAGCAGCCGAAGGCGTCGGAAACCGTTACGGTGTATGTACCGGAGGCTAATCCGGTGACGGTCTGACCGGTGCTGTCATTGCTCCATTCGTAGGAGAAGGGCGGGTTGCCTAGACCGACTTGTACGGTTGCCGAACCGTTGCTTTGGCCTGGAGCGGCAGGAACGACGTCGGCGCTCAAAGCCATATCGGCGGCGCAGGAAAGCAAGTTGACATTATCGAGGTCGAACCAAAAATCACCACTCGACCATGTGCCTAAAAACCGGAATTTCACCGCCTGGCCGGCAAATTGTGCCAGGGCTACTTTGCGTGTGCGCATATTCACGGTTGGTGTATGGTTAAAGCTGTTGATGGTGTTGATTGTTTGGTATGTTTCACCACAATCGGTGGATACCTGAAGTTCAAATGTGTTTAAACCAAGAAGCAATGGGCCGCCACCGGTGTAATTGGTGATACGATAAGAAAAACTGATCGAATCGTTAGCGCTGATGTATCCGTAGCGTGGTAAGTCATGCACAAATTCAGGATTGAAAGAGTACAAATTGGTGGCAAGCACAAACGAAGTATTGCCGTGTGCATTGGTTACAAAACCATTCACGAGCCAATCGGAAGGAACAGTTTGTGATTCAAAATCTTCATGGAACGGCGCAGGTTTGGGCTGATAATTTACCACCAGCGTGGCGGTGTCGTTGCCATGCGCGAAATCGCCGTTCAGGATTGTCCAGCATTTGATCACGGAAAGGGCGTCTCGGCTGTCGAACGTAGCATTGAACGTGATGGTTCGCGCTTCATCCGGGATGATGGCGGTTCCGGGAACGTTTTGAATAACGGGCGTACCTCCGTTTACTGCGTATGCGATTTGATAACCATCCTGGTTAAGGTTGCCTCCGTTCAAAAAAGTAAACGACACTTCGTCGTCCTCCAGGCCGCATTCAAGCCCTTCACTGGCGACGCTGACTTTCACGCCCAGCAGGTCTTTACTGAAAGCCGGAAACACCCTGACATCATCGATTCCGAGTCCGCCCAGGTTAACGGAAGGATCTGAAGCAAACACAAAACGGAACCGCACTTCGCTTTCGCCGGCAGTTCCCGTTAAAAAATGTCGTGCCGTAAGCCATCCGCCACTTGTATTTGTCCAGGTTTCGCCTGCCATTGTGCCATCACTCACATCTTCATTGTACCAGTTCAAACCTTCATTCAGTGCGCCGACTTTGGTCCAGGTAGCGCCATTGTCGGTAGAAAGCTCAAGCCACGCACCGTCATAACCTGATTCGATTTGATGGATAATAGAAAATGAGAGCGCCGGGTCGTAGGCAAGTTCCGTAAAATCAAAACAAGGCGATTCCAGGTACGACAATTCATTGGCAGCGTAAGGGCCGGTTAAATTGGTAACCCATGCATTTTGGCCGCTTGCAGCCGAAGGAATAGAAGTTTTCGATGGGGCGCCAAAAGCCCAGCTGTTTGGGCCGCTTTCGGAATAGGAGTTCCAGCCGCCGTTCCAGTCTTCAAAATTTTGTGTATATGGGGTAACCAAGCGATTATTGATCCTGTAAACGAAGGTATCATTTGAAAGGTCTTGATCACCGGTAAATTTGGTGTAGGCAACGATGGTATATTCTCCCGGTTCAGAAAAATCAAATACGGTTTCAAAAAAGAAAACCTCGGCGCTGTCTTTGCCCAAAACACCGGTATAAAAACCATCGGCGGGTTTGGAGATGGGTACTTCCTCGCCATTAATGGTGTATCGGAGCGGAATTAAAGATTGGGGCGCGGCGCCATAGTTTTTCAACAATACCCTTACCGTATCCAGGCCGAGGTCGCAACCGGAATTGGGAGATACGATCCCGGAAATACCCACGTCTTTGGTCCAATATGTTTCAAAACTTACAGGGCCTGTTACGCTGCTGAATCCATTTGCCACCCCGCAATCCTGCAGGATGTAGGCATCATACCATGTTTTTTTCTGAAGGCCGGTGAGGGTAATTTTGGTTTGGGTTGTAGTTACCGTATCGCCTTCGCCGGCGGCCAGGTCGAAACCCTGCAAGCCGTAAATAATTTGATATCCAACGGCTGGGTTCGGGCCATTGGGGTCGGTATTCCAGCGCAATTTAGCATAGGTGTCCCATACATTTTCCAGCACGAAGTTGCGCGGGCTGGAACAGGTGACACAAGCGCCGATGCCGGTGTACAAGGTACCTGTTGCAGGCATGAACGGCGCATTGGCCTGAGAAACCACATTTCCTACGTTGTCAAGAATGACATACCCAACTTCGCCTAAAAACGAACCTTGAACCCAGGTGAAAGTTAGGCTGACGCCATTGGTAACCAAAAACGGTACCGTATCCGTGAACCCGGTCGGCAAAGTAAACGCCATACTGGAGGCTCCACTTGTAACAGTCAGCGTACCGCCATTCCACCCGTCGCCGTAGGTATCATTTAAGATCAAGGTGTACTCGCAGGTGGAGAGTTGAGCGAAAGTTTTGGGTACAAAGGCCGCAACCAAAAGGGCGCCGAAAAACAAACGTAGAAAATTGCGTTGCATAAAAATAAGGGTTGAAATCAGAACTCCGGGTTCAAAGGTAAGCTAACTCGCATAACTGCCATACAAAGACGCGACTAAGACTGTTTTTAGCGAAAAAAAAGACCCCGCCGGACAATGCCGACGGGGCCAACGGGAGGAAAATGGAAGCGCGGGCCTTGGGGAGGCCCCATGCGCGTGTTTTATTTTATCATTTATGACTGCCCACCAATGTAGGATTTTTCTTTGATCCGTGGCGACACCACCATGAAGATCAAAAACGTTGCAAAGCAAATTCCGGTGAACAACCAGAAAAAGTCGGCGCCCTGGAACTGATGGAAAAACCCTTGGTTTGCTTTGCTGGTTTGAACGACGGATACCAACACATTACCCAATGTAACGGTGATTAACCAGCATGCCATAATGGTTGATTTCATGGTTGGCGGCGATTGGGTATAAGCGTATTCCAATCCGGTGATAGAAATTAAAACTTCGCCGGCGGTCAATACCACGAAGGCAAAAATTTGCCAGTTGATATTGATTCGCTCTCCTGCATCGATCCAACCTTGAACCATCGCTACGATGACGAAAGAAAGACCGGTCAGTACCAAACCTGCGCCGATTTTGCGCAGAGGAGTAACCCGAAGACCGATTTTGTTCAGGTATGGGAATATTACGAAAGAGAACAATGGAATGAAGAGCAGGATGAATGCAGCGTTTACAAATGAAATCTGTTCCGCCTGCCATTCGATGCCTAGCCAATTGAGATCCATTTTGGTGGCTTGGACTACCCATTCCGACTGGCTTTGATCCCAAAGCGCCCAGAAAACGGGAATAAAGGCGAATACCGCCAATACACGCCAAACAGACTTGATGCCCTCGATGGTGTTTTCACCGTATTCTTTCGCTGCTGCGGCAAAACCGCCGTTGGTGAGCGCGTAAAGGTTGATGCCGATAAAATTACCTGGTTTGGCAAACCACTGTTTTTTGAACACAAAAGCCAGTGCAATCACAGAAAGGCCCCAAACGCCCAACACCGGGCCGGTGCCCATTTCGAGTTTTTTATCGAAGATAATATAACTGACGAACAATGAAACAAAGGCCGTCAGAAACACCACAAGTTTGTTTTGATCGAAAGCCGGAGGCGGAATACGACGGTATTTATTACGCCCCAGCCAGAAGAAAAACACCGCAATCAACATCGCGATGGCCGGAACGCCAAATGCCACCATGGGGCCGTAGTGTTTGTTCAAATAAGGAATCAACAGGATGGAAAGCACCGAACCGGCGTTGATGGAGGCATAAAAAGCATCAAAGGCTTTGGAGATCATGTGCGAATTGGACTCGTCGAATTGATCGCCTACGTTGGCCGATACGCAAGGTTTGATACCGCCGGCGCCCAAGGCAATCAGCATCAAAGCTGAGGTGAACATCACTTCGTTATTGACAGACAATGCCACCAGGGTGCTGCCCAGGGCATACACCAACGACAAGCGGAGAATGGTTTTGTATTTACCCCAGAACCAGTCGGCAATCATACCGCCAAACATCGGCAACAAATACACCATTGCTTTAAAATCGTGGTTGGTAGCATTGGCCTTGGCTTCCGCAAATTGAGTCAGGTTCGGATCTTTAGTGGGGTTGTAAAACTGAGCAATCAAAAAAGTGGTCAAAATAGCGGTCATACCGTAGTAATTGAACCTTTCCGCTGCCTCATTCCCGATAATATACGGGATACTGGTTGGGAACTTACCTCTCTGCTGTGGTTTAGGCGCTTCTGCCATAATTGTTTCGGTTAAGTTTAGTTGAACATGATTTTTGTGATGTGATGCCCTTATTTCTCCAAAGGTAGGAAAACCGGCAGGGCAAATGTGCGAAAATTCTTTTTGCTTGCATGCGTTTCCCTTGGTATTTAAGTACGTTTGATCGATTTTGACATCGTTTTAACCAGACCCCATTATCTTTGCACTGTCATTTATTGAATTTTGATACCTGTGCTTGAGCCTGGTTCAGGCATTTGACCAAACCGCAGATTCCCTGTATCCCATGTTTAGACGTTTCTTTCTGTTGTGTTTGCCACTCCTCCTCGTTGGGTGCAAACAGGAAAATACCCAGTCGGAATTGCCGGTTGTCAAACGCACTTCCTGGAAAAATTATGGTTGCGAATTAATTACCGATCAGGAAGTCGCCACTCTATTTAAATTCGACCCTAAAGAAGTTACCCTGAATGCCCGTTCGCTGCCCGATCAGGTGTTTTGCCTGCGCACCTGGCAAAAGCCCGACTGGAAAGAGCGGGAAAGCAACAATGAAAAAGATGGCGCCGCTTACCTGAACCCTTCGAACAGGCTCGTCGTTCAATTATTCGACTATACTTCCGATGTCCATTCCACGCAGCAAATGGAAATGCTGCGTCGCGACCGCCGTGCTACCTATGAAGAAGATGTAACAGGTATCGGAGAAGATGCGCTGTGGAGCACCAGTACGGTTACCTTGCTGGTCAAAAAAGGCCAACACGTGATTCATATTTCACTGGAATACCTGGATACACCGCACGACAACCTGGCGCAGGCCAAAGAAATTGCCGCGCTTATTTTGAAAAAACTGTAGGGTTGTACGCGATAAAGTAATAATTCAGACGCTCGTAGTAATTTTGAGAAAATGCTTCCCTGCTCAAAGGCGGCTGGTTATTTAAAAAACGGTCGAGCAAAGAAACCTGCAACCCACATCCGTTCAGCAGATCGTATAGCAATTCGGGGGTAGAGCCATACATATCGCTGGCGCCCAAGCCGTGTTCAAAAATCACTACGGGTTTCCAACGACGAAGTATTTCAACTGCGCCTTCCATTACCAACCGTTCTCCGCCTTCCACATCAATTTTGATTAAATCGACCCGGGCATCCATAGGCAAGAGGTCGTCGAGCCGTTCCGTTTGCACCGTGATCAGGGTATCTTGTTCGTTCGCGCGGTCGTAGCGGCGTTTCATCAAACCACTGTAAGACGGGTTGCTGACTACATAGTTGAAACTCGAACTTCCCTTTTGGTTCGACAAGGCGACGTCATAAAATTGGCAGTTGCTGTGTGCTGCGTATTTTTTCCGGAGGTTTTCAAAAAGATTGGGAATCGGCTCGAAGCCAACATGTTGACCTTGTGGCGCCGCCGCTAAAAAAAGGTCGAGTATTTCGCCTTTGTGGCACCCAACGTCAATGCAATTGCTATCGGACTTACACACCCGACGAATCACACGCTTGGTAAGCCTGTCGTATTGCTGGTTCTTAGTGAAAGCTATAGGTAATGCTTTCAACAGTTGTTTGATCAACGCTTTCAAATCGCACAATTTTTCAAAATCGGCGGCAAGATAAAACAAAAAAGCCGCTGATACCTTTCGTATCAACGGCTACCCAAAAAACCAAATGAAAACAATCTTCCTTCTTCTCTACCCTTGGGGAGGGGGGGGCGTGTATATCGTGACGTCCTTAACCTGACGTGATGAGTTCGAAAAAATGCCGCTGCAGTTTACACATCAGCGGCACTCAAAACACATGAAAACAATCTTCCTTTTTGCCTTTGCCCTCGCTCGATTGCGAGAACAAACTTTAAACGCGGCGTTCAAAAAAAGTCACTCGGAAAAACAGTCGTTTCCGACAGTTTTAAAACTCGTTAACAAAGGCGTCGTTTTAGGTTTGAATTTGGCTTCTGCCAAACCGTCCAGTAACAAAATATTAGGGAAATTTGCGGCGAACCTATAAAATGCTTGCCATGAATTACCTGCGCCTTTTGATCGCTCTGGCCTTGTTTTCAGCGTGCCACCCCACGCTGAAAATTGCCGGCAAAAAAGCAACTAACCCGCTCGAAAAAGCGCTGGCCGCCCATGCCACTGATTTTGACAGTATTTTGAGCCGACCCGACGTGTATGAAGTGCAAATTATTTACACTCAAATCAACCGGGATGTAAACAACCAACCGCATTTCAAAACCTGGCATTGGAATGCCGACAGCAGCCGGTATTTTTATCCGGCAAGCATGGTAAAAATGCCGCTTGCTTTATTGGCGCTGGAGAAAATCAACAACCTGCAAAAACAATTTCCCCGGCTAAACAGGGAAACGCCATACATGCTCGATTCCCTTCGGCCATTTCAACAAAGATATGTGAAGGATCCGGGCGCACCCAACGGCAAACCCAGCATTGCCCATGATGTCCGGCAGATTTTCGCGGTTAGCGACAACCTGGCGTACAACCACCTTTTCGAGTTTCTTGGCCGCGATTACATCAATCAAACATTGAGAGAAAAAGGATATTTGAACACCGGAATCGTTCACCGATTTAATTATCCGGGCCGGGATAACCGCTACAGCAGTCCGATCACTTTTTACGAATCCAGTACAGGTATTTACCAGCAGGGTGAACGATTTGAAGAAAAAGTCTGGCAAAACCCGCAACAACACACTCAAAAAGGCAAAGGATTTTACAACAGCGCCGACAGCCTCATCCTGCTACCTTTTGATATGAGCAAAAAAAACTGGTTCGCACTCAGCGACATGGACCGAATGTTGAAGGCTGTTTTGTTCCCCGAAGCCATACCTGCACAACAACGTTTCAACCTGAGCACAGATGATTATCAATTTCTCAGGCACTACATGGGCATTTTTCCACGCGAATGCGACTACCCGAAGTACGACACCACGGAATACTATGACGGGTATGTGAAATTTTTTCTGTTTGGAGATGGGAAAGAACCGCGCGACGGCACGGTCAGGGTGTACAATAAAGTAGGTTTTGCCTACGGTACGGCAACTGACGTTGCATATATCACCGACGAAAAAAACAACGTGGAGTTTATGCTTTCGGCTACCATCCTGTGTAATTCGGATGGGATTTTTAACGACGACCGATACGATTATGATATGGTCGGGTTTCCCTTCCTGGCCAAACTTGGCCGGGCGATGTTGGAATATGAAATCAAACGAAAAAAATGAAAAGAGGCTGTCATAGTAAGTAGGTTCCCGCAGAAACCTACTTACACGACAGCCTCAATTTTACTTACCGTCTATTGATGCTCTGCCTGTTTTTCTTTAAATCTGATCAACTGACGTTTGAGGGTATCGGTAGAGGAAGTGATGGCGGTTTCAAATGTTCGTCCCGTTTTTTTATCCATGATCCAGCCACCGGGAATGTGAAGTTTTACTTCTGTTATTTTCTCCTGAACTCGGCCTCCGGTATCCTGTAATTTCAAAAAAACCTCGGCTTCTACTGGTCTGTCAAAAAAACGCGCTAAACGGCTCAGTTTCTGTTCGATAAAAGTGATCAATTTTGCGTCTGCCTGAAAATGAAGGGCTTTAACACTAATCTTCATCATACACACTTGAATTTAATTGGTGAAGGAATCGGTTAGATAGGATCCTGTGCCTACGCTTTCAAGAGTCAATTTTATTGACTCTTTTAAATTTGTCAAAATTCTTTATGTTAAAATTTAGCCATTTAGCAAAATTAGTATTTAATTCCGCAAAAATGGAAATTTAAAAAACAAAACACAAGACTCAGTCAACTCAAAAAGAGCGATTTTGCTCGTCATTTTGTATGTTCATGTAACGCGCAGCCGGCAAAAAATGTTGCGGCTATCAGTCGATGAAAACCCGAAGTTTGTCCAATGCATGCCAAATCAGGGATTTTCCGAACACTTTAACGAAGTGTGATGCAACCCATTTAAAAATACTTTCTTACTAAAAACCTCATTGCATTCGGCTTATGTGCAATACCTTTGAAGAGCACTTTTTTTCCACCATTATGTCAGAGGCATATACTCCTTCGCAAGCCGCCGAAATGAGGCGTATTTTCGAACTTCAGCACAAACACCAGTGGGTCGTCGCGCGCACGGGTCCGCGCGAGCGCATCGCCAAACTTCAACGATTACACGACACGGTGCTCAAGTACCGCGACGAGATCAGCGCGGCTATTCATGCCGATTTCAACAAATCGGAAATGGAAACCGTGTTATCGGAGATAGGCCCTGTCACCACCGAGTTGCGCCACGCCATGCGCCACCTGCGCTCCTGGATGACGCCCAAGCGCGTTGATACGCCGCTTTTTCTCGTTGGCACCTGGTCGAAAATCATTTACGAGCCCAAAGGCGTTTGTCTCATAATTTCCCCCTGGAATTTCCCTTTCAACCTGACTTTGGCGCCGCTGGTGTCGGCAGTCGCTGCCGGCAATTGCGCCATACTTAAACCGTCTGAATTCACCCCGCACAGTTCAGCGGTGATCAAAAAAATCGTGACCGAGTGTTTTCCGCCCGAAGAAGTGTATCTGTTTGAAGGTGATGCTTCCGTTTCTCAGGAATTGTTGAAACTTCCATTCAACCACATCTTTTTTACAGGTAGCCCCGGAGTTGGCAAAGTAGTGATGAAAGCTGCAGCCGAACACCTCAGCTCCGTTACGCTGGAACTGGGCGGCAAAAGCCCGGTGATCGTCGATGCTACCACCGACCTTGATCACGCCGCTGCAAAAACTGTTTGGCTCAAGTGTATGAACGCCGGGCAAATTTGCATCGCCACCGATTATGTGCTGGTGGAGGAAAGCGTGTATGAAGCGTTCACGGAAAAGCTGGTTGAAAAGGTCAAAAAGTTTTACGGCGACACCCCCGAAGCGCGGCGACAAACGCCCGATTATTGCCGCATGGTAAGTCCCAAACACCATGCGCGGGTAATGAACCTGCTTAACGACGCCGTTCAGCGCGGCGCGCGCGTGCGCATCGGCGGCAATGACACGCCGGAAGATCGCTACATCGATCCTACCGTTCTGACCGATGTTCCGGACGATTCCCTGATCTGGGAAGAAGAAATATTTGGGCCTGTATTGCCGGTTCGGCCCTATAAAACACTGGATGAAGCCGTTGCCTTCATCAATGCGCGCCCCCGGCCGCTTTCGTTGTATATTTTCAGCAGCAGCAGTCGAAACGTTGATCGCATCCACGCGGCTACACGCGCGGGTGGCGGCGCGGTGAACGATTGCGGATTGCATTTTTACCAAACCAACCTGCCCTTTGGCGGCATCAATAACAGCGGAACCGGCCAGTGCCATGGTGAAGCCGGATTTTTGGATTTTTCCAACAACCGCGGCGTTACCTGGCAAAACCGCATATTCCCGCATACCAACCTGTTTGTACCTCCTTACAAATCGAAACTCGCCAAATGGCTGGGAGAAGGGGTGGTGAGGTGGTTTTAGGGTTTGGTTTTTAATTTTTTCTCTTTCCAAATTTGGAGTTCTCGTCTGAATTCCTTTAATTTTATAGTATCTACGGCGCAACCGTAGTGCTTCATCCTTTTCACAAAACACGCTCACATGCTCGTAAAAACCTATGCGGGCGCCGTCCACGGTGTGGATGCGCGCACCATTACCATCGAAACCAACACCGGCGGCCCAATCATGGGCCAGGACGAAAAAGTTTCCCCTGTTCACATCGTCGGGCTGCCCGACAGCGCCGTGCGCGAAAGTCTTTCCAGAATTGAAGCCGCGGTGAAAAACTCCGGCATTCGCACTACCCGACTGCGCACCATCATCAACCTGGCGCCTGCCGACATTCGCAAAGAAGGTACCGCGTTCGACCTTCCCATCGCCCTGGGCATGCTCGCCGGCGCCGGACTGATTGCGCCTGATGGCATGGATCAGTACTTCATCATGGGCGAACTTTCACTCGACGGTTCGCTGCGACCCATCAAAGGCGCATTAAGCATTGCTATTCAGGCGCGC
>JAEUUR010000164.1 GCA_016787465.1 Saprospiraceae bacterium
ACACAACACTACCGCCACTGGTGGATGTATATGAGAGACAGAATCGAAAAGGGGCGCTGCGGCTTAAATGAACCTGTGAATTGCTTGCTGTACAACATGCGGATAGTCAGAAAAAAAAAATAGTGTTTCAGCCGTACGAAACCTCATGCCGCAAGGGAAGGGTTAACAAAATTAATGTTGCAAATACGCAAAATTTGTTTGACATTTGCCAAACGAATTGTTTTAAAGAATATGATTACAAAAAACACCCTGCAATTTCTTGCCGATCTGAAAGCGCACAACGAACGCGATTGGTTCACTGCCAACAAAACGCGTTATGAAGCGGCACACAAGGAATTCCTAACCTTCACCGATGCCCTGATTGCCGAAATCAGCAAATTCGACCCCAAAGTGATGCACTACACCGCAAAAGATTGTGTCTTCCGAATCTACCGCGACGTGCGGTTTTCAAAAGATAAATCGCCTTACAAAACACATTTCGGAGCGCATGTAACTCCGGCAGCTAAAAAGTCGGAAATCCATACGCGGGCAGGATACTACATCCATCTGGAGCCGGATGGCGCGTCTTTTTTAGCGGGCGGCGCTTATCTGCCCGAAGCGGTGTGGCTCAAGGCTATTCGCCAGGAAATTGCCTATAACACCACCGAATTTATGGGGATTATCCAGGAAAAGGAATTCAAAAAATACTTCGGTGAAATAGAAGGTGAAAAACTGAAAACCACCCCGAAAGATTATCCCGCCGACCATCCGGCCATTGAACTGCTCAAACACAAAAGTTTTTTGGCTTCTTCCAAATGCACGGATGCGCAGGTAACCTCCCCCGATTTTCTCAAACACTGCGCGGCCGCTTTCCGGGCCTTAAATCCCTTCGATCAATTCCTCAACCGTTCAACTGATTAATTTTATGGATAATCACCTGACAGCAGATCGCATTGAAAACTTGCTCCATGCCAAAGGCCTTGAATTCAGCAGGAAAAGGATGTTCGGTGGCGATTGTTTTATGCTCGACGACAAAATGCTCATCGGAACCTACAAAGGCGGTATCATGGCCCGCGTCGATCCGGCAGAAAATGAAACGCTGCTGAATCGGCATGGTGCAAGCCAGATGATTCACGGCGGTAAACCGATGGTTGGTTATGTGTTTCTGGAACCGGAAGGATACGAACAAGACACCGATCTCGCATTTTGGCTCGAAAAATGCCTGGAATTTAACCCGAAAGTGAAAAAAAACGGTAAAAAATGAATGATAACATCCAATCACCTGATATGTTGTTTAGAAAAATATACTTCAGCCTCCTGATACTTTTCATCACCTGGAACCTTTCCGCGCAGGTTACTATGACTTTCGATGTGCTGCCTTACCATGAAATTCCGGCCGCACCAGAAACATTTACTGCCGAAAATACCGTCGCACGAATGATCGACGGATTGGGCTTTCGGTATTTCTGGGCCACCGAAGGCTTGCAAACTACCGACCTGTCCTACCGCCCCACGGAAGGCGCACGAAGCTGCGAAGAAACACTCGATCACATCATGGGCTTGTCTATCATGATCCTGAATGCCGTACAAAACAAAACCAATGTGCGCAGCGGCGAAGAAACCTCCCCGGCTCAATTTGCCGTAAAACGCAAAACCACCCTCGACAACCTGAAAAAAGCCAGCGATTTGCTCAAAGAGCGTGGCAGTGATTTAAATAAGGTTACCATCAAGTTCAAAAACAAGGATCAAAAATCCGAGTTCCCAGCCTGGAATTTGATCAACGGGCCGATATCCGACGCGCTTTGGCATGCCGGCCAAGTGGTGTCATTCCGCCGATCCTCAGGCAATCCAATCAATCCCAAAGTGAATGTTTTTACAGGGAAACTGAACGATTGACTTACGGCACGATCCAGTTTTTTAATTCGTAATACTGCCCCATTTGCTTCATTTTTCGATAAAAAGCGTCCCTGTAATAGGCAGGCAAGTCGTTACGTTCGCCCAAAAGCCGCAAGTACTTTTCTTTAAGTTGTGTAATTGCGCGTGCGCCTCAACGCCCTGACTCCTGTAAACTACCAGGTAAGGATCGAGCAGCTGATCCACGGTGGCTTTGGATGTAATTGTTTTCATGAGTTGTGGTTTAAAATATTCTTTTGGAGTTTTTTTACTCAATATTTATGAAATTTGCGTGTATCTCAGCTTTGCCTTTAAGCTGTAGCTCACAAAATCGCAATTTTACACACAACACTACTACACAATGAGTTACATTTTTCTCCTCCTCGCATTGCTTTTTACAAGCTTTCCGTCTTTTTCACAAGCACCTCCTATTCAATGGCAAAAAAACCTTGGAGGGTCAAACAATGATTGGTATACCACGGTAAAGATCACCCCTGATGGAGGCAGTGTATTCGCGGGTATGACGCTCTCTTCCGATGGAGATATTGGCTCCAACTTGGGAGG
>JAEUUR010000169.1 GCA_016787465.1 Saprospiraceae bacterium
TAAGCCACGTTAAAACCGATCGACCAGTTGCCGCGGGTTCCTTTCCATGGAATGGCATTGATCGAGAATTCAACTCCTTTGTTTTCCAGGTCGCCCACATTTGTGTTGATGAAGTTGGTCAGGTTGGTGCCTGCCGCAACCGGGATGTAGTTGATCAGGTCTTTGGTTTTGCGCAAATAAACCTCTACAGCGCCGCTGATGCGGTTGTCCCAGAATCCGTAATCGACCGCCGCGTTGTACGTGGTGGTTTCTTCCCATTTGATGTTGGCGTCGTAACCTTCCGGGCGCAGGGTTTGAATGAACTGGTTGCCCAATTGGTAGTTAGCCGTTGGCGTCGCCGCCAGGTAACGGGCCAGGTACGGATAATAATCGCTGTTGATATCCTGTTGCCCGGTTACGCCATAGCCCAGGCGCAGTTTGATGTTCGACAAGCCGGCATTGGGGCGGTCGATCACTTTAACGGCAAGCGCAGCGGCCGGGAACATACCCCAGCGGTTGTCTTCCGAGAAACGTGAAGTGCCGTCGCGGCGTAGCGACAAGGTGAGGAAATAGCGGTCATCGAAGGTGTAATTCACACGACCGAACAAAGAAAGCAGGTAGTATTCTTTCGGTGTGGTATTCTCCGGTTTTAGTACCGTTGTTTTTGCCACATTAGTAGCGTACACGTAATTATTCCGGTAAAAATGCTGCCAGGAGTAACCTGCCATTACATCCAGGTTTGAACGTCCGATTCCCTTGGCATAATTGAGGAAAAACTCGAGCAGTTTGTTGCGTTTGGTTTGATTGTACACTTCATCACGTCCTCCGTCAACAAATGCAAACGAGGCATTTTCAGGAATAAAGATGGTGCCTGTGCCTTTTGAACGGTCGAAACCGACATTCAAATTGGCATGCAACGCAGGAAGGAACCACAAACGATAATCTGCAGAAGCATTGAGCAAGTAGCGGCTGACGTGCGAATCGTCGTCTTTCAGGTTCAGTAATGCCAGGGGGTTGGCTGTACCCAGGGTATTTGGGTTGCCGTCATTGTTCAACCAGGTAAAGTAGCCGCCGTACGGGTTATCGCCCACGGTGACGGGTTGTGTCGGGTCGAACTGCATGGCAGAACCGATGGCGCCACGATCGGCAAAATGGTTTTTATCCGACATCGCCTTGAAGTTCACGTTGATCTGCAATTTGTTGTCGAAAAAGTTCGGATTGAGGTTGACAGCGGTGGTCAGGCGGTTGAAATTATCTGTTTTCAGGATGCCGTCGCGGTCGGTCAGGCCCCAGGAAATACGGAAAGGAATTGCGCCGAGGCCACCGGAAAGCGACAGGTTGTGATCCTGCATAACGCCCGTTTGGTAAATTTCACTTTGCCAATCGGTATTGGCATCGCCGAGGATACTTTGCGCCGGATGGTCGGCTGCGAAATACGTATTGATCAGATTTCGGTATTCGCTTGCGGAAAGCACATCGGCGGTTTGAACGATGTTACTGAACGCTACGCTGCCGTTGTATTCGGTGCGCAGTTCTTTTTTGGAATTGCCTTTTTTGGTGGTGATCATCACCACGCCGTTGGAGGCACGCGATCCGTAAATGGCTGTGGCAGAGGCGTCTTTGAGGACGGTGATGGTTTCCACGTCGTTCGGGTTGACGATGTTGAGCACGTTGCGCGCGCCTGCGATGTCGTCGTTGGCAACCGGAATACCGTCGATCACGATCAGCGGATCGTTGGTGGCACTGAGCGAAGAGCCGCCGCGGATACGAATGGTAGCGCCACCGCCAGGATCGGCGCCTGTGGTAACCTGTACGCCGGCTACCTTGCCCGCCAGCAATTCCTGTGGGCCGGTAATTGCGCCTCGGTTGAAATCCTTCACACCAACGGCTTGAACAGAACCGGTGAGATCTTCGCGTTTTACACGTCCGTAACCGATGATAACGGTTTCGGCGAGGGCCAGTCCGGCGGTCAGTTTGATTTCATAATTGTTGTTGGCATCCAGCGCGATGGTCTGGTCGCCGTAGCCGGTGTATGCAATGCGAAGCGATGTTGCATCGGCGGGTACGTTCAGGCGGAAATTCCCGTCGACATCGGCAATAGCGCCCACCGTGGTGCCGGTGACTGTGATGCTGGCGCCGATGAGCGCTTCGCCGCTCTCGGCATCGGTCACCCGGCCGGTAATTTGCCTTTGCGCCAGGGCGTTGCTGCCCAAAAAGAGCAGCATGCACACAAGTGCCAGGCATGATTTGAGTTGACGATCAATCATACAAAAGTGAGTTTGGTGAATTGTATTTTTTCAGGTAATATGTGGTAGGGCGATAGGGCTTTAGCACCTGAATATTTGGCAAAAGTCTTCTATGCAAACGATTTCGCAAAGCAAAAAGGATAGTTTTTACAAGCAAAGGTATATTATGACAGACGGAAGCTGTGTTTTTTAAAATCATTGCCTGGGATGAGTTGGCTCACTCTTTCTCTACTTGCCCTTTCAGTCGTCAAATTTGGAGGTTTTGGAAAAATTAAGTACTTTTAATCAGCTTTTGTTATTTGCTAAATACAAACTCCCTCCGAAATCCTGAATTCTTCTGAAATCATTACTCAAAACAAACATGATGGGATCAAAAAATTTACGACGCTGTATATTCCTTTTGATTTTATGTGTGTGGGTTGTTGGCAAGATCAACGCATCCGAGTCCGATACGATTAAAGGGCCGGATCAGCCGCTCATGGGCACTGCGACGTTGGTACCGAATATATGGGGTACCATTTGTACGCCGGCGGAGCTTACTTTTTGGGTCTAT
The DNA here is from genome assembly GCA_016787465.1 of Saprospiraceae bacterium. Classification (GTDB taxonomy): domain Bacteria; phylum Bacteroidota; class Bacteroidia; order Chitinophagales; family Saprospiraceae; genus M3007. Next base: position 2,779 of record JAEUUR010000169.1, read on the forward strand.
ATTTCAGGTTGTTCGGGGCCATATACCATCAACGCACTGATTAACAACGATCCCGTTACCTTTCAATCGCTAAACAGCCCATTTGAAATGACCATGGTTGTTACCGGTTACCTGCACCTGGTGATTACAAGTGTAACCGCGCCTGGATGTAACATTACCGTAGAACAACCCAACTTTTTTTTCGTCGATGTGAAGCCGGGGCCGATCGCGAATATTTCCGGCGATAAACAGATTTGCCGGGGAGGAAGCGGCACCACCATCCCGGTAAACTTTTCTACAAGCACCGGCATGCCGTTTACCTTTACTTATCGGGCAAACGGCATTCTTCAACCCCCTGTAACAACTTCCTCCAACCCGCACCAACTTCAGGTGAATCCTACGGTAAACACCGTGTATAGCCTGGTGGAGGTTTCGAATCCGCATTGCATGGGTACGGTTACCGGGAACACGGCCATGGTAACGGTGGTCGACCCGCCCCAGGCTTCGCTTTCCGGCGACCTGACGGTTTGCAACCAGGCCGACAGCGTCCTGTTGGTTGATTTTACCGGAACAGGTCCTTTTCAATTAACCTATGCCATCGACGGCATCCCCCAGCCCCCGGTTTCAACTTCCAGTGATCCGTTCAAAATCCCCATCCAAACCGACACTTCGCAGGTTTATACCTTGATCCAAATGCAAAACAACCTGTGCCAGGGAACAATAAACGGCATGGGTAAAGTGACCGTACTCAGCGCCCCCAGGGATTCCAATGTTCAAATCGTTTGTAATCCCATCGATAACACTTACACCGTTGCTTTTGAAATTTTGAACGCCATACCACCGGTCACTTTTCTGAACGGAACTGGGACGCTGTCGGGCGCCCACTTCGCAAGTACACCGATCCATCAAACACAACCCTTTTCATTCGTATTTCACGATTCCGTGCAGTGCGAGGTAATTACCGTGACCGGCCCGAGCAGCTGTTTTTGTGTGTCGGCAGCTGATTCCATGCTCTTGACAGCCGACACCCTGAGCGCCTGTATCGGAACTACCGTCGTGGCTACGCACAGCAGTGCGCACACCCTGGATGGCGACGATGGGCTGAGGTTCGTATTGCACACGCTTCCCGGCGACTCGCTGGGCCAGATATTCGCCTGGAATGCAATACCTGAATTCGGCTTTTTACCCGGAATGAACGCTGAAACGGTATATTACATCTCCGCGGTAGTCGGCGATTCGATGCCGGCCGACAGCATCGACCTGGCCGATATATGCCTGAGTGTGTCGCCTGGTGTTCCGGTTGTTTTTCATGCCATACCGCAACTGATTACCGGCGCCGATGTGACTATTTGCAATGGTGAAACGGCGGTACTTCCGGTGCAGCTGACAGGCATTCCTCCTTTTTCAATTCAATATCAGGTAAATGGAATTCCACAATCGCCGCTGAACCAAATACAGAGCAACCTGTACGATGTTTCGTTGCTTTTTTCAGATACATCAACCGTCACTTTTGCTCAAGTTGCCGATCAACATTGCCAGGCCGTTTTAGCCGATACCGTGCTTGTAACCGTGAATTACACGCCGGATATCGCCAACTTGACTACCTACTGCGACGTATTTACCACCAGTTATACCGTTGAATTCGAAGTAACCGGCGGCTTAACGCCCTGGTCGGTTTCTGGCTCCGGCGGCACACTGACCGGCCAATCTTTTATTAGCGACCCAATCCCTTCCGGACAGCCGTACAGTTTTATGGTGAGCGACGTCAACCAATGCGGGGTTGCTGCCGTTTCAGAATTGATCACATGCCCGTGCGCGACCTACGCAGGCGCGCTCCCAGGCGCCCCGCTCGACATTTGCCTGGGCGAATCAGCGCAAGCAAACCATGACGGGGAGCAATGGCTCGACAACTCCGATACCTTGTTGTTTTACCTGCAAACGGATGCGGTGTTCGGGGTGGGGCTCACGCTTTCAATTTCCGACCTACCGGTGTTTGCGTTCAATTCCGCTAGCATGACGACGGGTACGGTGTACTACCTGTTTGCGGTGGCAGGAAACAAGTTGGCCGGAACGATCGATTTATCCGACCCTTGTTTATCAATCAGTAATCATATTGCGGTGGTGTGGCACGATGCCCCTACAGCCACCTTGTCGGGCAATTACGATGTTTGTACCGGTGATACGGAGTTGCTGCAAATCAATTTAAGCGGCACGGCGCCGTTTGCGCTAACCTACCTGGCCAATGGGGTGTTAACTTCCGCGGTTTCGCCCGGCCCTGTCTATTCGTTTGTTTCTGACGCCACACAATCCGCAGTGTATGAATTATTAACCGTCAACGATGCTTTTTGCGCCGGAACAGCCCATGGAACAGCGACGGTAACGATGCACACCACCCCGCAAATTACATCACCCCTGATTACATGCGATGCTGACAACCTTCATTATTCGGTGAGTTTCCAGGTTGTGAACGCAGATTTATCCAGCGTGGTGGTCACCGGCGGGCTTCCAGGTTTGTTCGATTCGGCCAGCGGTTTATTTCAAAGTGTACAGGGCGACTTGCCGCTTGCCTATTCATTCCAGGTGTCTGATGGGTGGCACTGCAGCGCCGACACCCTGCTCCTGACCCCGGATTGTTCCTGCTCCACTTCATCGGGCAACATGGACGCACAAACGCTGGAATTATGCCTGGGTGAAATGGCTTTGGCAACCCACAACGGCCAGGAGGTGTTGGATGGCAACGACGAAATGGCATTTATACTGCACACGTCGGCGGTTTTCGGCTCGGGTGTAACCCTGGCTTCAAGCAATGTACCGGTATTCGACTTTGATGCTGCGTCGATGCAACCGGGAATTACGTATTACATTTTCGCGGTTGCCGGAAACTCATTACCAGGCGCTGGAATCAATACCAATGATCCCTGTTTGTCGGTCAGCAACGCCACGCCGGTGGTTTGGCATGCGTTGCCCACCGCCCACATGGCCGGTTATTTTGATGTTTGTCCGGGAGAACAACAGCCACTGGACATTCAATTCACCGGCACGGGGCCGTTTCAATTTTTGTATTCAGTACAAGGCGTTCCGGCTTCCCTAGTTTCGAATTCAACGACGTATCAACTGCCGACCAACCTGTTGCAATCAAGTGTTTTTCAGCCACTTAGCATCCAGGATGCCCACTGTGTAGGAACCGTTTCGGGAGGCGCTGAAGTGGTGGTGCATCTGGCTCCGCAAATACAGGGGGTTACTATCAACTGTCTGACGGACAACGTTAATTATTCCGTTGCTTTTGAAATCGCGGCAGAAGATGGGGCGACCGTTCAGGTGACTTCTTCCGGAACGACCGGCGTATTCAACCCGGTTACCGGAGAATATACCCTTGCTTTCGTGCCTTTATCTGAGCAGATTACTTTTCTGGTTTCAGACGCATTTCAATGCGGTCAAGATACACTTTTGGTTGTCGCCGATTGTCCCTGTCAAACATTTGCCGGCCAGATTACCCCTTCTGTATTAGATGTTTGTAAGGGCATGAATATTTCTTTCAGTGGGGTAACGGGGCAAATAACCGATGCTTTTGACGCGCTGGCGTATGTGTTGTGTACAGATCCGACATCCTTGCCTCAAAGCATTTTACTCCAATCAACAACACCCTTATTCAACGATGCGCCGGCGCTTACTCCCGGCTCAACGTATTTCATTGTGGCAGTAGCGGGCAATCCTTTGCCAACCGGTGGCGTCGATTTTAACGACCCCTGTCTGTCGGTTTCCACCCCCATTGAAGTACACCTGCGGAGCCTTCCGGGCGCATGGATGAGCGGAGATACCAGTTTATGTGTGGGTTCGGAACATTCAATACCCGTGGCGTTAACCGGCACGGCGCCTTTCACGTTGGAATACACTTTAAACGGCGCAGCCCATCTGATTCAAACTTCCGACAACCCATATTTGATTCAAGTTACCCAGCCTGCACTTCCACAGTTGTTCTTGCTTCAAAGCGTACAGGATCAATATTGTACGGGTACGGCAACAGGAAGCGTTCAGTTGAACTCCATCCTTCCGCCGGCTATTTTTCTGAGTGGAACCGACAGTATTTGTATTGGAGCAAGCACCTTGCTTCAAATTCTAATGCAAAACACCGGGCTGGTCAATTTCGATTTAAAAGCTAACCCCGGAGGGATTCAACACTATCTGGGCATGACACCCGGCGCTACCATTTCGGTCGACCCTTCCCAAACCACCGTGTACACCTTGAACAATGTGGTTTCGCAGGACAACGGTTGCCCGCCCGTAACCGACGGTTTTGCCAAAATCGACGTGCAACCCCTGCAACTGCAAGTGGAAGCAAGCAATTTTAACGGCGTGGGAATCAGTTGTTACGGCGCTGCCGACGGTGAAGCGGAAGCCACCGTAACAGGCGGTTTTAGCCCGGTCACTTTACAGTGGTCGACAAACGATGCCATGGCCCTGATTACGGATTTGCCGCCCGGCGCATACCGGGTGACTGCGACTGACGCCGAAGGATGTACGTTGACGGAAGAAATTGCCATTAGCGAGCCGGAACCCCTGGAAACGGATTGGGGAACCCTGGATTTGACTTGTTTGCCGGGCAGCACTGGAGTCCTTCAGGTCAATCAAGTTCAGCAGGGAGTCGGTCCGTATCAGATTCAATTAAACAACCAGGCGCCGGCGCCTGTGCAAAACGTTCCCTTTGAAATCAGCGGTTTGGAGGCCGGCGTTTTTACATGGGCTTTGACGGACGCCAATGGTTGTTTGCTGAGTTTTACGGATACCATATACCCACCGGAGCCTCTGATTGTCGACCTGGGCCCCGATGTAGAGGCTATCGCCGGCGACAGCGTTTGGCTGAGCGCCACAGTTTCGGGTCATGCGCCGGTCAGTATCCAATGGAGCCCAACCGACGGACTGTTCAGTCCCGACCAATTGAGTACCTGGGCAATTCCGGAAAAATCGACCGTATATCAATTGACCATTCAGGATCAGGCAGGCTGCACAGCTACCGACGACATTGCCGTACGGATCAAAAAAACCAGAAGGTTGTATTTCCCGAACGTGATCAGCCCGGATGCCGGCGGCGCGAACGGAAGTTTTACCCTTTATGCAGGCCCGGAGGTGGTGCATGTGAAAACCCTGTCGATCTTCGATCGTTGGGGCGAAGAGTTGTTTACGACGCGCGACATGGCGCCGAACGACCCTGATTTGGGGTGGAAAGGGGTGTTCCGGGGCAAGCCTGTGTTGCCAGGGGTGTATGTTTATTGGATGGAAATTGTTTTTCGCGATGGGGCGGTGGAATGGTACAAAGGGGATGTGACGGTGGTGAGGTGATTCACACCCGGTATCAATGTGGCTGAATTAAACCCTCAAAGCAAAAATAGGGAAGTAACAGGGGTGATTTCTCTTAAATCGCTGAAGGCCACCTTAGGGGATCACCTAAGTACCAATGTCAATGACTTAAGGAAAATTTTGATGATTTAAATGAATTTAATGATACAAGATTCATTAAATGATTACTGGATTATATGATTACTAGATTTACGAAGGAGATGTAAGATCTTTGATTATCAATCCATTACATCATAAGCTATAAAAGTTTTTGACTATCCGCATATAGTACAGTGAGATAATCATCCAAAAAACGGGCGACGTTGACAGAGGTTACGCCTCTTCGAGGCGGTGTATTTAGGTTCATACCAATGTTGCGCCTCTTCGAGGCTAAAATAGGATCAGGAATTTCATGGAGTTGATAAACAATAAATGATTGGAATTCCGGTGGTTTACCTAAGGCCTCGAAGAGGCCCAACCTTTGTAACACAATGTCGACATGGAAAGCGGCCTCGAAGAGGCCTAACCTTAGTTTAGCCGCCAAAACTCAGGTTCCGCCCATCTGTACAATATGCGGATAGTCAGATAAAAGTTTTCCATCAAAAAATCCAAATCAACACTCTAGTAATCATGTATTGAATCCAACTCCGCTTAAGTCAATGACATTAGCCTAAAGATGGTGCATCCAGTATCAAGCATCAAGCATCCAGTATCAAGAAAACCCCTACCTTGCGTCCTCATTTTTGCGCGCATGAACTTCCTTACCCTTGAGAATGTCACCAAAAGTTACGGTGAAAAAGTACTATTTCAAAATATCAGCCTGTACATCGACAAAGGCCAAAAAATCGGTCTGATCGCTAAAAACGGTACCGGTAAAACAACCTTGATGCGTGTGATTGCTGGGATGGAGGGCTCCGAAGGAGAACGCGCTAAAATTATTCTCCGCAAAGACATTCGGATCGGTTGGCTGGATCAGGAACCCAAATTCGAGCCCACCCTGGACGTGCTTACAGCCGTGCTTGACCCCGCCAATCCGCTGGTGCGGGTGGTACAACGTTATGAACGCGCTTTAGGGCATCCGGAAAAGCCGGAAGAATTGCAGGAAGCTATGGCTGAAATGGACCAGCAAAACGCCTGGTCGTTCGAATCGAAGGTGAAAGAACTGCTGTTCCGGTTTCGCCTCGATGACTTCGAACAAAAGGTTGGCTCCCTCTCCGGCGGTCAGCAAAAACGCCTGGCGCTGGTCAAAATCCTGCTCGATGAGCCCGATTTCCTGATTCTCGACGAGCCCACCAACCACCTCGATGTGGAGATGATCGAGTGGCTGGAAGAATACCTCCAAACGCCCAACCTCACCCTGTTCATGGTGACGCACGACCGGTATTTCCTTGAAAATGTGTGCGACAGCATCATTGAACTGGAAGGAGGAGTCCTGCGGCGTTACTCCGGCTCCTATGCCGATTATCTGGAGAAAAAAGCAACCCGCGAGGAGGTGGAAGCCACCACCTACGACCGGCAAAACAAACTTCTCAAACGCGAACTCGATTGGGTGCGCCGCTCGCCGCAGGCGCGCACGACCAAAGCCAAGGCGCGCATTGATGCTTATTATGACAAAAGAGAGGCCACGGATGCACTAAAAAAGAAACCGGAAGAAATGCGCCTGGCCATTAAAGAAACCTGGCTGGGCGGAAAAATTGTCGAACTACACAACATCAGCAAAGCGTACGGGCACAAAAGACTGATCGACAATTTTTCCTACAAATTCAAACGCAAGGAACGCCTGGGCATCGTGGGGCAAAACGGCGCAGGCAAATCCACCTTTTTGGAAATTTTGACCCAGGTACTCGCTCCCGACACCGGCAAGGTAGTGGTGGGTGATACGGTCACCTTCGGCCACTACCGCCAGGAAGGAATCCGCCTTTCGGAAGATAAACGGGTGATCGATGCGGTGCGCGACATTGCCGACTATATCCCGCTGGAAAAAGGCAAGGAACTTTCAGCCGCCCAAATGCTCGAGCGGTTTTTGTTCTCCCGCCCGCAGCAACAAGTGTATGTCAGCCAACTCAGCGGCGGAGAGCGCCGCAGGTTGTATCTCCTGACCGTACTCATGAAAAACCCCAATTTCCTGATCCTCGACGAGCCGACCAACGACCTCGACGTGCTTACCCTGCAGGTGTTGGAAGATTTTTTGGAAGACTTTCCGGGCGTATTGGTGGTGGTTACGCACGATCGCTATTTCATGGACCGGCTGGTTGATCATTTGTTCGTATTCGAGGGCAACGGGAAAATCAAGGATTTTAACGGCACCTACGCAGAATACCGCGCCCTGAAACGCACCGAAAACGCCCAGGCGGAAAAAACGGTAACAGCCGACAAGGCGCCGGCAATTACAGCCAGCAAACCCGGATTGACCAATACCGAGCGCAATGAAATGAAAAAAATGGAGCGCGAAATCGCTACCGGCGAAGCCAGAAAACGGGAAATCATGGAAAAATTTAACACACTGGAGCTGGCGCCGGCCGACATTGAAAAACTCTCCGCAGAATTGGGCAAGCTTCAGGAGGAATTGGAATTGAAAGAAATGCGATGGCTGGAATTGGCAGAAAAAGCGTGAGCACAAAGTATACAGAAAGCATTATTTATAGTAATCTGATTTTTATGTACCGCATTCGATATACTTTTGCGCGATTTTTCCCGTAACACACATGCTAGAAGAAACGAATAAGCCCCAGGCCAAACCCGTGAAGTCGTCGAAACCCGGATTTTTTGAAAAGCTCACCAATTGGGAACTTTGGCCGGCATGGGCAATTTATGCGCCGCTTTCACCGGTTATGATCTATTACGCGATCCGTTGCCGGTCGATCTGGTTTTTTACCAATTCAAATCCAACCATCGAATTCGGCGGATATGAAGGAGAAGCCAAAAGCGACGTGTATGCCCAAATGCCCATCGATTGTTACCCGCGTACGTTGAATGTAACTGCCGGAGAGGATTTTGAACAATTGAAAAAGCGGATTTCCGACGCTGGTTTCCAATATCCGTATGCAGTGAAGCCCGATGTTGGCCGTAAAGGGCTGATGTTTCGTAAAATCGACCGCGAGGAGCAATTGCTCCAGTATCATAACTATTTCCCCTTCAATTACGTCGTTCAGGAACTCATCGACCTGCCCATTGAATACGGTATATTTTATGTGAGGCATCCTTCTCAACAAAAAGGCATGATCACCGGCATTTTTATGCGCGAATCGTTGGAGGTGTATGGCGATGGAAAAACGACGCTGCGCGAGTTAATCCTCAACCATCCCTATGCCGGTAAACGCGCAGAAGAATGGTTTGCCAAACACCGCGACCGGCTCGACTGGGCGCCTGCCGACCGCGAACGGTTTGTGATTTCATACGCCATTAACCGGAGTCGCGGCGCCCGATTGCGCAACGTCAGCCATGAAGCCGATGCCGAACTGGCCGAGTTTTTTGACCGTATCAGCCTGCACAACGGCAATTTTTTCTGGGGCCGCTACGATATCAAATGCACGTCGCTGGCTGAATTGAAACAAGGTAAAAACTATTACATCCTCGAATACAACGGCGCCGGCGCCTCTCCCAGCCAGATTTACCACTGTGGGAAAACCCTTTTCCAGGCTTATGCCATCATCCTGCAACACTGGAAATGGCTGTTCGAGATTAGCAAATGGAACCACGATAAAGCAGGTATCCCCTACTGGCCGTTCTGGAAAGGATACCGTTATTTACAAAATGTAAACCGTTACCTCGATAACCTGGAAAAATACGACCTTGGCATCTGATTCGGTTAACGAAACCGCCGTTTTAGAACCAAAACAACATCCATCAACAAACCCAGCATTTAATGGCGGCCTAAAGGCCTCCTTACAGGACCGCCTAAAGTCGGTGCTACCAGTACTAACATCCAGCATGAAAAGCATTTTCAGGGTCTTCTACACAGGGATGTCGATCAGCTTTTTCGGCTCCATGGTAATTGGCACCATCAGTGTGTCGGCCATGCAAATTGCGATCACGGAAGGAACCCGGCCGGCTATCAATTTTTCGCTGGGCAGTATTGTAGCAGAGGTGATTTATGTGCGATTATTGCTGGTGGCGCTTACCTGGCTTCGGAAACAGGAGCGTATTTTTAAAATCATGGAATGGGTTGCCGTATTAATCGTGGTGATATTGGCCATCGGTAGTTTTAAGGCGGCATTGGGGCATCATGGCGCTAAAAACGTGCTGCTTTCGCACACCATGCACCGATTTTTCCTTGGGTTTACCATGCGCAGCATCAGCCCGGCTGCCATCCCTTTCTGGTTGGGCTGGAGTTCGGTTTTATATTCAAAAGGTGTATTGCAACAAAAAAGAGGTTCATACAACGGCTACCTGTTGGGTATTGGGCTAGGTACCTTCCTGGCGCATTGTGTGTTTATTTTTGGTGGAAAACTGGCGGTGGAAAAACTCGATGCCGGTCAGGATCTCATCAACCTGGTGATCGGTTGTGTGTTCGCGGTAACCGCCGTTATTCAAATTTATAAAATCCTGACCAAAAAAGACGCTGTGGAAGTTTTACACGAACAGCCGGATGAGGATCAGGAAAACGCACAGACAACTAAAACATGATCGGTATTGTTGGCGGCATCGGCCCGCTCGCCGGAGCGGATTTGTATAAAAAAATCGTCGAGCATACCATTGCCCGCACGGATCAAGACCACCTTCCGGTATTGCTGGCATCACTTCCAGGGGAAATAGTTGATCGAACCAGCTATCTTTTAGGGAAATCCAACGTAAACCCTGCAGCCGGCCTGGGCAAAGTGATTCGTATGCTTGAAGCCGCCGGCGCCACCCTGATCGGCATCGCTTGCAACACAGCGCATGCGCCCGCTATTTTCAACCCGATGCAGGAATGGCTTGAAGCACAGGAATCCAAGGTGTCTATTATCCACCTCATCGATCAAACCATCCGGGTGATTGAACAGGCGCCGTTGGCGCCCCAACGCGTCGGTATCTTGTCGACCACCGGCGCTTACCATATCCGCTTGTACCAGGCGCCCCTGGAGCAAGCCGGTTTTGAACCGGTAACCCTCAGTTTTGAACAAAACGAACAGTGGGTACACGACGCCATTTTTCAAATAAAAGCATCGGCCGATACGGTGCCGGAATCAGTGGTTTTTCAATTAAATACAGCCATTGCGGAACTGGAAGCCAAAGGCGCCCAGGCGCTGATACTGGGCTGCACGGAAATAGGAATGATCGAAAAACACCTCGATTTTCTCGGGTTGCCGGTGTTCAACCCGAATACCATTCTCGCCAGAAAACTGATTTCGCTGGAAGATGCATCCAAGCTAAAACCCCAGGAGGTTATTGCTTTCCAAGACAGCCTTGGTTGATACCCAACACATAGTTTTGGATGATCTGAATATCGCTTGCGGTTTCCGAACCCGTGAATCCGGTGATATCCGCCTCGGTAATTGCAACTGGGTATGCTTTCGTAAAACCCTCGCTCAATGGCTGGTAACTCCAATGCCATTTTTCTTCGTGGTAGCCGGAGGGCCGACCGGCCGTGTAGGGTTGGCAAAATCCGTATTCATGTGCATGAGCCAACAACCAGGCGTATAATTTTTCATATTTGCCCCCGCTTTCAAAGGAAGGGTTATTCAGGTCGTTTAAGTCGATATCTGTTCCCCAGTGGTGGCGCGAAGAACCCGGCATGGAAGAGTATTCCAGAATTTTAAGCGCCCGGTCTTTGGGTTTGGGCGCTGTGGCTGCAAAACGCGTCCATTTACCTTCCCAGATGGCTTTTTGCTGGTCGAACGTGCGGGTTGAGGAAATAATACGAAGTTGAATACCCTCTTTTTGCGCGGTATTCCACATGCGTTCAAACGCCTCGAAAGCTTCTTTGCGCATCATCATACCCGGACGGTCGGTATATGGCGCGCCGACCTTTACAAAATCCGGATGTTTGTTCGGGTCGAACTTCCCGAGCAGGTAGGTTTTATCGGCCACAAGCGTTGGTTGCACAGGCGACGATGCCGTGTCGTGAACAACGGCATGTGGTTTCAACTCCTGAGCATTCGACTGGCAAGCGCAACATAGGTATAAAACCAGCACAAACAAGGAGCCAGAAATGATTAAACTACTGATTTTCAACACCTTCAATTATTTTTTTTAATGCTTCTTTGGTAAAAGTGCCGGCTTCCGACCAATACTGCATACCGTTTTTATACACCATAAAAGTGGGTACGCCCATCACTTTCATTTCCACGGCCAGGTCGGTATTGATATCCACATCGATTTTGATGATACGCACGCGATCGCCTAATTCGGCTTTCAGTTCAGACAAAACCGGCGCCATCGCTTTGCAGGGGCCGCACCAGGTGGCAAAAAAATCGATCAAAACGGGCGTCGGCGATGCGATGATATTTTGAAAAGCATCTTTCATAATCTGTCAAACGTTGTTTAACGGCGTAAAGTTGGTTGAATCGAACGTAAAACAGACCATTCAGCTATTTAGTTATCAAAGGACATGTTAAAGGCCGACTTTCGGCAAAAATACTTGATCAATGAAAATCTACAGCATCATTTTGACCCTGGGCTTGTTCAGCGCCGCTCAAAACCTGGCGGCACAGCAAGATGAACGCGCCGTAAAAGCCGTCATCAACCGTTTTTTTGAAGGTTTGGAAAAAGGCGATACGAGCCTGCTCAAAAGCACCTGCACCGACAATCCCGTACTTCAAACCTACATGGCCGACAAATCCGGCGCCCTGGTCATAATGACGGAAGATTATACCGATCTGCTCAATTTTGTGGGAACACCCAAAAAAGACTCCTACGACGAACGAATCAAATTTAAAGCTGTGTTGGTGGAAAAATCGCTCGCCAGCGTCTGGACGCCCTACGTCTTTTACCTCAACGGCAAAATTTCCCATTGCGGCACCAATTCCTTTCAATTGGTAAAAACCTCCCAAGGCTGGAAAATTCAGTACATCATCGACACCCGCAGAAAACAAGGATGTAATTCAGAGTGAGTGCAGAATCCAGAGTGGGTGTGGGTGTGGGTTATTCGTAGGTTTGGGTTACGTTTAATCCCGCTTTTTGCAGGGTAAAAAACACCTCGTTTGCCTGGTCGTTGTTGGTAAGTACCACGAGCGGCTCCTCTCCCTTGCCCGTTAGCCGGATGAAAAATAAGTATCCGGTATTGAACAGCGATGTTGCGGCTTTAAACCGGATTTGTCTGATCTCCTCAAAAGGCGCTACCCGGTTTTCTTTGCCCGGATTGATCGTCAAGGTACGTTTTTCAAAATCGAACGCCACCGTTTTCACCCATTTTCTGGGGTACATGGTTTTATAGATCAGCACCCAGGTAGCCAGAATTGAGACAACAGCAATCACCAGGGCCAGTCGTTGCCGGTCGGCCGTTTTAAGGTGTTCTCCAAAGACATAAGCATCGTACATGGCAACCCACGACAGCGATATCGTGCTGACCAGGATGGCGCCAATGAAGGGCAGGATGAGGGCACGGGGTTGGGAGTGGAGGAGCATGGGTATTAATATTGTTTTATTACATTGAGGCTGTCTAAAGTTTTTTGACGGATTGGCTTATAAAGGATTTTGTGGTGAGACAAGGCAAATTTTGC
>JAEUUR010000198.1 GCA_016787465.1 Saprospiraceae bacterium
GGGTAATCGGGGCCTTCATGAAGCAGGATGAACTCAGGATGTCGGAGCAGCAGTTGTTTTAATGCAGCCAAAAAATCGTCCTGGGTCATGCGATTGGGCTGTTCCGGCCGGCCAATGATGCCGCTGATGCCGGCGATTTGCGCTTTGCCAATAGAGCGTGATTCGCGTTGACAAAAGTAAATGCCGGGTGTTCTTTTGAAAATGGCACAATCGGATTTGGCTCCAAAGTGGTCGTGGTTTCCAGCCACACCAGCCACCCAGGCGAAATTTGCTTTGAACTGAAGCCATACCTCTCTGACATCGCCAATGCCACCTCTTTTTTCAAGGTTGGCATACAGGTCGCCGCACAACACAACTCCTACCCGGTGAGTCCCGATTTGCGGAAATTGTATTTCCAGCAACATTTTAAGGAACTCCGGAAGTTTTTCACCCAACAACCATTCCTCACCATTTTGAACGACGGTTCCCTGCAAGTCGGAGGTTACAATGAGTGCATCGACATCGAGATTTGACGCTGAAAAAATGCCTGTTAGAATTTCAAGCGATGTTTTTTCAAGCAGTCGATTCCCATCCTCATCTCGTCTGCCACCAAGTGCGACGATATGGTAAGGGAAAAAATCGAGGGGTGTGTCAGAAATATGTACGTACAAGGGGAAGTTCTGTTTGAATACTTCAAACGGTACGGTTTCATCAATGGTTCCAGCGCCAGGGAATTAAATCCCCGCCACCACCACCACAATCTCTCCTTTCACTTCTTTTTTGCTGAAATGGGCTTTCAGTTCGTCGAGCGGCAGGGTGATTACTTCTTCGTGCAATTTGCTGAGTTCACGGGCAACGCAGGCCAGGCGTTCGGGGCCGCACACGGCGATCAATTCATCGAGGCACTTGATCAGCCGAAAGGGCGATTCGTACAATACGAAGGTGTGAGGCAGGGCTGAAAGGTATTTGAGGCGCGTTTGGCGGCCTTTTTTGTGGGGTAAAAAACCTTCGAAATGAAAGGTGTCGCAGGGCAGGCCGCTTGCTACCAGTGCCGGTACAAAAGCGGTTGGGCCGGGCAGGCATTCCACGCGTACGCCTCTGCGCATGCAGGCGCGTGCGAGCAAAAAGCCGGGGTCGCTGATGCCTGGGGTGCCGGCGTCGGAAATCAAGGCCATAACGGCTCCGGAAGCCAGTTCATCCACCACACGTTCGACAACGGCATGCTCATTGTGCGCATGAAAGGAACGAAGCGGCGTTTTGATGCCAAAGTGATCGAACAACCGTTTGCTGGTGCGGGTATCTTCTGCCAACACTACCGACACTTCCTTCAGGATGCGCAAGGCGCGCAACGTGATATCCTCCAGGTTGCCGATGGGTGTGGGAATGATATAAAGCATGGGTTACCCAGCTTTCAGCGTAAACGTGTAGGTTTCCATGATGAGGTTAGCCAGCAACTTGCGGCAAGCCGTGTCAACCTTCTCACGGGCTTCTGTTTCTGAATTGGCTTCCAAAGTCATGCTGACGTGCCGACCGATGCGCACATCGGAGATGCCGGAAAGGTCGAGGTGTTTCATATTGTTTACCACGGCTTTACCCTGCGGATCGAGTAGTTCGCGGTGGGGCATGATGTCGATTTCTGCTGTGAATTTCATGTGCTGGATGCTGGATACTAGATGGTTGATGCTGGATGCTGGATATTGGATTGTGGAGGGGTGGTGGTAAAATTGGCGAGCCGAAGGCGAGCAAGAACCTCCCACACCCACACCTCACACCCACACTCACGCTGGATTGGTAATTTGTTTTTTCAGGAGCAAAGAAAGCAAGATATATGCGATGATGATGAGGGATAATGACGCTTCTTTGAAGAAAAAGGCAAAAACGGCGAATAAAAGCAGAAAACCGATATTGAACGCGTTGCTTTTCCAACTGGCATTTCGAATTTTCATGCCGAACATGGGTATTTCACTGACCAACAACACGCTCAATATGGCGGTCAAAGGGTATAAAATGTAGTAGTTTTCAAAGATAAAACCCATTCCGAACAGGTCGTGATGCGCTGAAAGGGCCAGTCCGAGTATAAAGACGGTACAAGCCGGGGTGCTTAAGCCCAGAAAGTAGTTCGTTTGCCGCGTATCCAGGTTGAATTTGGCCAGCCGTAAACCGGAGAATGCCGAGAGTACAAATGCCGGCAAAGCCGCAGTATTTACAAAAGAAGGCCCGAATGCGGCTGTGATCGAGGGTTCTCCACTCATCAGTTGGTACAACATCGCGCCGGGTACTACTCCGAAACTCACCACATCGGCCAGCGAATCCAGTTCTTTGCCCAACGGTGAACTGACTTTCAACGCACGGGCGACCATCCCGTCGAGGTAGTCAAAAACAAAACAAGCCGCTGTGAACAAAGCGGCTACATCGGGCTGCCAGTACAAGGTGTACAGCAGCGCACAACAACCCGAAAACAGGTTGCCAAGGGTGAGTAGGTTAGGTAGATGACGCATGCTGGATACTTGATGCTGGATGAACTGAATTTTGGGTTGTTAATTTTGAAATTTGAAGGGAAAATTGTATTTTTGAATGAAACAGCCTCTAATACCTTAATCAAAACACGCTACCATAATGAATTACAAAGACCTTGAAATTTGGCAGTTATCGCACGATGTGGTACTCGAAATTCACCGGATATCCTTGTGCCTTCCAAAATTTGAACAATTTGAAGAAGCAGCTCGAATCAGGCGCTCGAGTAAATCAGTTAAGTCGTCAATCGTCGAAGGTTTTGGTCGGCGCTATTACAAACAGGAGTTCATTCGTTTCATCATTTACGCGATAATTACGGCGGCCTAAAGGCCTTCTTACCGACGGGCTAAAGCCCGTGCTACCTGTTTTTATCCAACGTTGACGGCGGCCTAAAGGCCTTCTTACTGACGGGCTAAAGCCCGTGCTACCTGTTTTTATCCAACGTTGACGGCGGCCTAAAGGCCTTCTTACCGACGGGCTAAAGCCCGTGCTACCTGTTAAATATCGAGCTTGATGCCTAATTCTTTCAATTGTTCCAACTTGATGGCGTCGGGTGCGTCGATCATCATGTCGCGGCCCTGGTTGTTTTTGGGGAATGCGATGAAGTCGCGAATCGAGTTGGCGCCGTTCATGACGGCAGTAAGCCGGTCGAAACCGAATGCGAGGCCGCCGTGTGGGGGTGCGCCGAATTCAAATGCGCCGAGCAGGAATCCGAATTGCGCTTCGGCTTCTTCCTGAGTGAACCCGAGCAGTTTGAAATTACGGGCTTGCAGGTCGCGGTCGTGGATACGAATAGAGCCGCCACCGATTTCGACGCCATTCAGAACGAGGTCGTATGCATCCGCGCGCATGGATTTCAGTATCGCACGGTCGTTGCTTTCCATTTTCGGAATGTCGTCGTGCTTGGGGGAAGTGAAGGGGTGGTGCATGGCGAAAAAGCGGTTGGCGTCTTCATCCCATTCCAGGAGTGGGAAGTCCACGACCCACAGCGGACAAAATTTTTGTGGATCGCGCAGGCCCAGGCGGCTGCCCATTTCCAGGCGGAGCTCGTTGAGTTGTTTGCGCGTTTTTTCATCTTCTCCGCACAGGATCAGCATCATATCGCCGGGTTTGGCGCCTGCGCGTTCGAGCCAGACTTTCAGGTCGTCGGCGCTGTAAAATTTATCTACTGAAGATTTGATAGAGCCGTCGGCTTCGTATTTCACATACACCAGGCCTTTGGCGCCGATTTGCGGGCGTTTTATCCACTCGGTCAGTTCGTCGATTTGTTTGCGGGAGTATTCCGCGCAGCCTTCGGCGTTGATGGCAATGACAGATTCGGCGCTGTCGAACACGACAAATCCTTTGCCTTTGGCTACATCGGAAAGGTCGCAGAACTCCATACCGAAACGGATATCCGGTTTGTCGGAACCGTAGCGGCGCATGGCTTCGTCGTAGGTCATACGAGGAAAGGTGGGGAGTTCAATGTCGAGCGTAGCTTTGAAGAGGTGTTTGGCCAGGCCTTCAAACATGTTCAGGATGTCTTCCTGATGCACGAATGCCATTTCACAGTCGATTTGTGTGAACTCCGGCTGGCGGTCGGCGCGCAGGTCTTCATCGCGGAAGCATTTCACGATTTGGAAATACTTGTCGAACCCGGCCACCATTAGAATTTGTTTGAAGGTTTGCGGCGATTGCGGCAGGGCATAGAATTGGCCTTTGTTCATGCGGCTGGGCACCACGAAGTCGCGGGCGCCTTCCGGCGTGCTTTTGATCAGGTTGGGAGTTTCCACCTCGATAAACCCTTGTTCGGCGAGGTATTTCCGCGTTTCGATGGCCAGGTTGGAGCGGAAAATGAGGTTTTTCTGCACGGCATTGCGGCGCAGGTCGAGGTAACGGTATTTCATGCGGAGGTCATCGCCGCCGTCGGTGTCGTCCTGACTGGTGAATGGAGGTGTTTTGGAGGCGTTGAGGATTTTCAACGAGGTTACTTTGATCTCGATATCGCCTGTCGG
>JAEUUR010000181.1 GCA_016787465.1 Saprospiraceae bacterium
AGCAACCTCCGGCACACAAAACCGGTACCGGATAGACATCATTGAACTGTTGGCCGTCAGCGCGCAAACCTACTCGAACCAAACGCTAAACGATGGAACCATCATCAGCGGTGAAGACCTGGCCTGGGGGCGTGATAAAGATGACCATTGTGTGCGCGCGGAACGACAAGCCCCTTGCTCAACCGATCCCAATGCCTGCCACTACGGCGTGGAGGAGTTTTTGTTTGAAGCGCAAAAACCAGGGGCCATTTATCCTGTCAAGGAAGGTGATTATTACACCTATTACATTGTAAAAGAATGTTTTATAACTGATTTTGAAGCATGTTGGTATGATACGCCGGAAGAACGCGATCAGGTAATGAACAATCCGAAAGATTGGAAATTTCAATCTGTTAACGGATCCTCGTCTCAAAGCGGAAGCCAGCTTTGCCCATGCGGGGAAGAATTGCCCGATTTGCCTTACGCCTGCATGCTCGAACTGAAGGAATCCTTCCTGCGTAATTGGGATGCCATTCAAAAGGACATCCTAGAAGATGCCAAACGCCGGCGGGATGGGCAATACAAAAACCTCTGTAACCCGTTGCAGGAAAAAACAGGGCTTCCCAGGTATCGCCTCATGCCGGTTGATGCCGGTGAATGCGGCCCATACAGTTTTCAAATCGTAGATACCTGCTGCATCCTGGCGCAAAGTCCGCTATGTTTTTCTGAAGCTTCCATGCGCGACGCCGCCATGAACCGTTTGCGGGAATGCGTACACGATGAAGGCATGCACCTGCTGGAGCATATCCTGCTGCGGCCGCAACCGGGCGATCCTAACTGCGATCGGGAACAGGATCCGAGTTCAAAAAACCCTAAATGTTTTCTGCCTGTCTGCCCCGACACGGATTGCGACAATCTCACCTGGGTGAAAGACCCAAACAGCGAATGTTCATCCGAGCGACAGGAAAATACCTACATCCCGTTTTCCGACCCCTATTCATTTTGGGTTACGATCACGTTACCCGCCTGGATGGGTCGTTTTCAACGTCCGGAAGCCAAGGCATTGATGGAATATTTACTGCGAAAAGAAGCTCCCGCCCATATTGCACTGAATATCAAATGGCTGTCGCCCAGGCAATTATGCGGATTTGAAAATAAGTTCCACCAATGGTTGAACACCAAAACTTGTCCCGACCTGACATGGTCGCGCAGCCACATCAATATCGATTGCAGCGTCGGCATACCACCTGACGAATCAAATATCAAAGATTCGGCGGCTTGCCAACTGGCCATGTGTTTGCAAGACCTCGTGCGATATGTGCCGTGTTGCGAACGGGAAGGGCAATTGCCGCAACCCTGCGCTTGCGCGCCAAGAGAAACCTCAAAGCTGTGCCCGCCTTTTGAGTTGTTTGATAAATCCTGCTGCAAACCGGAGCCCAAAAAAGAAGAGCCTTCCCAACCGGGTCGTTCAATTCCCGACTTATCCACGCCTGAAAAAGGCCGGGCCTGGTTCAACACCCGTTTGGAAGCCAGGAGTTCTGACTCCCTTACAAAGGCACAGGTCAAGTCTTTGATCAAAACCGAGGCTGGGCAGGAAGCCAAAGGGCGCATCCTTGACAATTTCCTGCGGAGCGAGGGTTTGTTCGCACAATTCAAACAACATATACAGCACCTGCTGGATACCGGGGGCACAGAGTTCTCCGCCTCCTATAAACAATTGGCGAAGGCCGCCATCCACCATTTGCTGGATAAAGGACTGGAAAAAACGGGCTCCAACGGGGAACCTGCTTTCGAACCGGACGCATTTATTACCGCCATCAAACCACTGAACGAAAAAGGGTTGAATATCAATGAGATCGTAAATGAATGGCCCAATGAAAACCTGAAAAAAGTATTCGGAAAGCCGGCTGTTGATTTGTACGCCGGTATGCTGAAAAAAGCTTGAAACCGATATAAACCAATCTGCCATGCAACATTTTATCGGCAAACAATTGATCGAACTTCAGCTTCCCGACACGACGGAGGCCTTTGAATTGCAGCAGCAATTCAGTCACGTGTTTCAACAAACCGTTGCCCCGGCAATGGAAGACCTGTTCGATTTGTATTCAACGCCCGATGAAGTGCTTTACATCGACCGGCTGGTGATCGACATCGGCGCCATCGACGCCAGGCAGCTGCGCACCGATGCATGGAGTTTACGGGTGATACAGGAACTTCAGAAGGTGCTGGAAAATGCGCAGGGAAACCATTCTACTGATTTGATTCAAAAAACTTCCACCGCCCGAAGTGAATTCGATCGTTGGCTGCAGTTGTTGAACAAAGGTTATTTGCCCCTGAAAAGCCGTTTGCCGGAAAATCTGGAAGATACGATCATACAATCCCTGCAACAAGATCCAACCTGCGCCGGTCGATTAAAACAAACCCTAAAAAGCAACCCGAATGCCGTTTTGCGGCTTGCCATGCAACACCAAGCAGCGTTTCTGAAGTTTTTGTTGCGTCAATTGGCAAGTGTAGAACCAACCGTCATACATAATTCTTTCGCTGCTTGGGAGGCATTTTGGCGCCATTGCCGACGATTGATTTCCTTGGAAACAAAGGCATTCGAACAAGCCGCCGGGAAGCACGGAAAGGCTCAGATTCAAGAGTTGCTCCAGCGTATAAAAGCAGCCATGCAGCAGATGGCCCGGCATTGGGGCGAATCTGCCAGCCTCACACCCGATTTGATTTCAGGAGAAGGAAGTGCGCGGCATACTTCCGTGTGGTTTTGGAGCAAATGGCTCAAAACTGTTGTGGAAAGTCATTCGAATCAAATAGGAAATACGCAACAGGTCTTTGAGATTTTATTTCAAAAATTATTGACCATCAAAGAATTAGAACTGGTCATCCGCCTTGAAACAAGCCATAAACAACCGGCTTTAAATGCGATTGAAACCTGGGTTGAAAGCAATATCAAAACGATTCCAACCGGCATTCAGGCCCAACCTGTTTTGGATGAAAAGGAGCCGTTGAGTCCGTCATTGCCTGAACGGGACGAAGACGAGGAAGCGCCGTTTCCTGCCCCAGAACCTGGAGAGGTATGGTATCTCGACGGTGCGGGTGTGGTGTTACTCCACCCGTTTTTATCCGCCTTTTTTCAACGTCTTGGTTTGGTAAAAAACGGAGCATTCACCATTGAAGAACGCCGTCAAAAAGCCGTGTTGCTGATTCATTATTTGATGAGCGGGGCAACCAACCCATCGGAAAGCGAATTGTTGTTGCCCAAAATACTTTGTGGCGTACCGATGCATCAGCCGGTAGATACCGGGTTGAAATTGAAAAAAAAGGAATTGGCGGAGGCCGAGGCGCTGTTATCCGTGGTCATTGAACATTGGGGTGTCCTGGGCAACGCCTCGCCCGAAGCCCTGCGCGAAGGTTTCCTGAGCCGGGCCGGCAAGTTGGAGAACCATGCGCTGGGCCGGCAACTGAAAATTGAACGACAAACCCTCGACCTGCTGCTCGATCAACTACCCTGGGGCATCGGAATGATCCGATTGCCCTGGATGCCGGAGTTAATCATTGTGGAATGGTAATGATTTTATACTTCGCGCTGTTTGGTTTTGAAAAAAGCCCACGGCTCAACAGCGCTCTGTATGACAGGTCGCATTCAAAAACACTCTGCGTTGACTATAATAAGCCTACCCATGATACCATTGATTTTCAAAAAGATAGCACCCTGCCTTTTCAA
>JAEUUR010000306.1 GCA_016787465.1 Saprospiraceae bacterium
GAGCGACGAATAGGTATAGGCGAGGTTGGTGAGGCTTTCCAAATAATGCGGGTGTTCGCGCCCCAGCGTTTTTTCCCGAATTTGTTTGGCTTCCAGGTGCAGGGAAAGTGATTTTTCCAAATTCCCCATATCCGAATACAAAACAGCGAGGTTATCCAGGGTTTCGGCATAATTCGGGTGTTCTTTTCCTAAAATACGTTCCTTGATTTCAAGTGTTTCCAGGTTTTTGGCCTCTGCTTTATCGTATCGGCGCATATCGCGGTAGAGGATGGCGACGTCGCCGGAATATGTGAAATACCATTGATTATCTTTTCCAAAGGCATTTTCAAAAATCTGGCCTGCCTCCTCGTACAGCGCAGCTGCTTGGTCGTAGTCGCCGGCTTCGTGGAGCAGGGCGGCAATATTCAGCAAACTTGCGGCATACTGTGGGTGCGTATTGCCCAAGGCCTCCCGCTCGACGGCGTTGGCCTCCTGATAAAGAGACAAAGCTTTGTCGTTGATGCCCATATCGGAGTACAGGATAGCCAGGTAATTGAGCGATGCGGCGTATTGCGGGTGGTTTTTACCAATGGTTTTTTCC
Source organism: Saprospiraceae bacterium (assembly GCA_016787465.1). Classification (GTDB taxonomy): domain Bacteria; phylum Bacteroidota; class Bacteroidia; order Chitinophagales; family Saprospiraceae; genus M3007. The sequence goes on from JAEUUR010000306.1 coordinate 581, forward strand.
TGAATGGAAATTGCCTTTAAAAGCCAAAATTCAGCCTGCTGGGCGTCGCCCAGTCTGCTGTAACAACTGCCCAGGTTCGCCATAGTAAAGGCGACGTCTTTGTTTTCCTCGCCAAAAAACCGGATGAGAATATCCAGTGCTTCTTTGAAAAACCGGACGGAATTTTCAAAGTCGCCTTGTTCCTGATACACTGCGCCAAGGTTATTCAGCACCATGGCATATTCCTGGTTTTCTTTTCCAAAGTTGGTGGCCCGCAGGTCGCGGACTCTCAGGAAAATCTGTTCGCTCTCCTCCAGCCGGCCGAAGGCAAGGTAGGTGCCTGCCAGGTTGTTCAAACACATGAAATAATCCTTTTCCTTCGTTTGGCCGGTTTGCTCCCAAATGCGAATGGCGGCATTCCAAAGAGAATCCAACGGCTCGTAATTGCCCTGATAATACTGGAGGGTTGCGAAGTTGCTCAAGCTTCTGGCACAATCCGGGTGAATGCCGCCGAACAAGGAATCACGAATCGATTTGGCCTGCAAAATCAGCGTTGTTGCCGGTTCGAAATTGGCCTGAAACATGTACAAACACCCCAGGTTATTGAGTGCATTGGCATACAAGGAATCGTCTTTGGGTTTCGCAGCTTCCAGGATTTTTTTGGAATCGAGGTACCATTTTTCGGCCAAAGGCAGCTCATTTTTAGCGTTGTAAATCGCCCCTCTTCGCAAACAAACCATCCCATGCAGCAGCGATTCCTCCCCGAATTGTTCGAGGGCTATTTTTTTTGCCTGATCATTGACCTGGATCGCTTCGTCAAAAGCGCCTTTGTTTTTGAGCGAGTCCGAAACGGTAACAAGCCGATTAATTTGCTGTGCAGCTTCGGATTTTTGGCCAACGGCACAAAACGGCAGGCAACATAGCAACAGAAAACTCAGTTTCATTGTAAGAGGTTTTAGATAAAAGAAAACGGGCGTATCGCCGAAGCAGCCATCACTTAAGCCGCCGAACTGCTTCCTGAGCGTAACGATTGAATGGATGGTCCGTCTGAGCGGCAATTGCCTGAAATCCTTTGCGGGCCATATCCCGATCGCCGGCCAGCAAACTACCCAAAGCCCGGTACCATTCCAGTTGCGGCTTCCAGGCTGCATTTTTTTGCTCCAGTTTGTCAAAACACCGCAACGCTTCGCCGCCTTCCCCCAATTCCAGCAAACAGTACCCTTTCAAAAATTGAATTGTGGGACTACTTGGTTGGGTTCTTTCCAGTTTTTGCAGTTGGATGTACGCCCTGTCAAAATTTCGGGCTTTTAACAGGGAATCCACTATCTGTACGTTGGATTCTATGGTTACATCTGAAAGCGGGTAAACCGTATACCAAACCTGATCGACCAGGGCCTTCAAAGCCGGGTCGGAAGCATTTGCTCCGCGCAGGTTCGGCGCCGGAAACCGGGTGGGAGGTGGGTCTATCTGCTGAGCGGCCATCGGCTTTCTGTTGCGCTTGTTCAGCGCCTCCACGAGCAGGGCTGCGTCTTTCTTTCGAGGATGCGACGGGGCGCTTGCGATGTTTTGGAAAATCGTATGCGCCGTTGTCGAATTATTGCGGAGCAATGCGACGACCCCGCGCAGCCAGTCAGATTCTTTCAGTTCCGACGCTGGCAATTGCTGAATTGCTTTTTCGGCTTCATCGGCGTTGTTGCGTTGCAACGCGCGTACCGCATTGCCCCAAAACGACGAGGTGTTGTTGGCTGGGGCGTTATCCAGCGTCATGCGGAGGGATGAGGCGAGGAGCGGGTCCGGCGTTGCGGTTTGGTGGCTGGCCGTGGTATCGATGGGCGGATTGGAGTTTTGCCCAATCAGTTCATTTACCGGAGGTGCTTGCAAGGTCTGTTTTTGTCGCATAAAAAACCAATACGTGCACCCCAACAAAGCGGCAAGCAGGGCTAACCCGGTTACTCGCTGCCAAAAAATACGCCGAAGCGCTTTTTTGCGGGCGATGGCCACCGCTTTTACCGTTGCTTCCACCCTGAGGTCGTTCAAGCCTGCCTGTACCTGATCCAATGCCTGGCGTTCGGCATCGTCGGCCTGATCGCTTAGGTATTGTTTAAAATCTTCCATTGCAGGGCAATTTGTACCAGTTTTTTCATGCAATCACTGCGTTTCATTTTCAATGAATCAGTGGTGGAATATGGGGTCAGTTTTTGTTTGATTACTTCTTCGTCGCTAAATCCTTCGATGTGATACAGCCGAATCACCGTTCGGCAAGGCTCCCCGATTTGGCTGAGTAACAATTCAACCAATTCGGCGGCTTCCGAACGCAACACGCCGACTTCCGTTTCCGGGTCGAACAAATCGTGATGGTTTTCAATGGGTTCAGCGTTAATGTCTTTTTGCCTGGTGGCCATTAAAGCCACCCGTTTGGCTATTTCAATCAGGTAAGTTGAAGGGGCATTTCCCTGAAACTGATACGCTCCCTGCTCAATTTTCCGAAGGAATATCAAAGTACTCTGGTTAACAATTTCATCCACCTTGTCGGCCTTCACCCCATACCCCCGCACGATTTTCCGAATGAACGAAATAGATTGAAGTTGAAGCTGCAGCACCGCTGCATGTTCCAGCTTTTCCAACCCTCGAAATAAAGCTTCATGGTCGGCATATCGATTACCCGGATTGAGTTTAGAAAACCACTCAGTGAATGACATGTAATCTACCGCTTAATTGCCTGTTGATGAACAAAGGTAATCGCAAAACGATTTTATTTTTACTTCATGCCGAAGTGATTAATCGTAAAGGAATATCGAACCGCAGAACACCGAATTTCGAATGATGAAGTGGATCAAAGAACCTCCAAAGGTTTTATCAACGCACATCCCTTCGAAATTCTGCGTTCTGCGGTTCGATATTCTTTTGCAGATAGTCCGCTTTTTATATTCCTACCTTTGCCCCACCAACCTATGTGTACCGTCACTTACCTACCCACCCGCACCGGTTTCACCCTCACGCACAACCGCGATGAGGCGCCGGCCCGCTCGGCGGTTTCGATCGTGGAAGAACCGAATGCGCTTGGCGATCACCTGCTTTTCCCGCGCGATGCCAAAGCCGGGGGCACCTGGTTCGTGACTTCCAGCAGCGGCAAAACAGCCTGCCTGCTCAACGGCGCCTTCGTCAAGCACCACCACCAGCCGCCCTACCGGCGCAGCCGAGGCTTGCTTATGCTCGATTTTTTCGACTACAAAAACCCCGACGATTTTTTTGAACACTACCCCCTAGATGGTATTGAACCTTTTACCTTCCTCTTTTTCCGACCGGGCGAAGTGGTCGAGTTGCGCTGGGATGAACACCGGAGGCACATCAAAAAACTGCCGGCTGATCAGCCCCATTTCTGGTGCTCATCCACCCTTTATCCTGCCGAAATGCAGGAAAAAAGAGAACAGGTTTTCCGGCAATGGCTGACCTCCGCACGCGCGCATACGCCGGCGGATGTGTTGCGTTTACACCGGAACGGAAGCGTCGGCGACCCTGCCAATAATTTCGTCATGCAACGCGAAAGAGTGCGAACCGTCAGCATCACCCAGGTGGTTTGGCAAAAAAAATATGCGCGTATGCGATTTTTGGAAATGATGGAAGGAAATCACGATGAGCGGCTTGTTTCCATCGTTAACAGGTAAGAATTTTTTGTAAACGGAAATCAAAGCGGCACATTTATTGTGTTTCAAACGTTAAATTTTGGTGAACCCTCCGAACAAAATTTTGATTCTCGCATTAAACATCCCTATATTGCCTCAGATTTCAAACCAAATTTTAAACACCCGGCCGATTGAACCTTTTGATTACAACTTTTTCTAAGGCCTTACCACTTTGATTTTTTGTCTATGAAACAACTCTTACTCGTATTTTTCTTTTTGTTGGGAGGCCTGGCGTTGAGTGCACAACAAACTACCAACCAAAAACCTGAACTCGCCGTTTACCCCAATCCCGTGATCGATAATTTTACGATCCACGACAACAACGACAACGTTACCGAGGTCACTGTTTTCAACCTGATTGGTAAAAAAGTAAAAAGCTTCGAACACCTGAAAGGTGAATACCACTATGTTGGCGATTTACCCAAAGGCGTATACCTCGTGCAAATGCTCGACAAAAGCAAACGGATTATTACCACCCAAAAAATGGATAAAAGATCGTAAAACACCCCCATCTGCGATGCTTTTTCAATCCCGAATTTCGGCGGATAGCCCAAATTCGGGATTTTTATTTTTCGTTCAAGGAGCCTGGCGCCGTTCTGCCCGAGTAGGAGATTCATTAAATGATTACTAGATTAATAGATTACTAGATTGTTGAGGGCTATTGTTGAAGGACGATCAATTTCAGAATTACTTTCCCAACGGCCTTTGGGAAAGTAAAAAACAAAAACCAACCCTCTATCAAATCAAACATCCAAATCAACAATCTAGTAATCTATTAATCTAGTATTCATTTGATCTTTCCGATCTTAGCGCCGCTTATGAAAAAGAAATTCTACGTCGTTTGGGAAGGCCGCAAACCAGGCATTTACAGTACCTGGGATGAGTGCAAGGCCCAGGTTGAAGGTGTTGCACAAGCCAAATACAAAAGTTTTGAATCCCAGGCCGAAGCCGAAGCTGCCTTTAAAAGCGACTACTGGAAGTTCGTGCAAAAATCAACGGCCGCAAAAACGCCCAAACAACCCGTGGGGAAATTCATCCGGGAAAGCGTGGCCGTCGACGCCGCCTGCAGTGGCAACCCCGGCGACATGGAATACCAGGGCGTCTGGACGGTTGATGGTAAACAACTTTTTCACGTAGGCCCTCTGCCCGACGGCACCAACAACATCGGCGAGTTTTTAGCCATCGTACATGCCCTGGCTATGCTTAAACTTCAAAACAAACCCAACCTGCCTATTTATTCCGATTCCAAAACGGCCCAAGGATGGGTGAAAAAAGGCAAATGCAACACCAAACTGGAAGCCACCGGCCGGAACGCTAAAATTTTCGAACTCATCGACCGGGCAGAAAAATGGTTGGCAATCAACAAGATCACCAACCCGATTCTTAAATGGGAAACCGACGTGTGGGGCGAGATTCCGGCGGATTTTGGAAGGAAGGGGTGATGTTTGTTGCAATTTCCGCGGCGCTGAAGCGCCTTTAACCGACGGGCTGAAGGCCCGTTCTACCTTTCCTTTCCTTTCCTCTTCTTCCCTTTCTTTTTATTTCTTATTTTTCCCAAACCGATCCCACACTTTCCAGTCTTTTACTTTCCGACGTTCTCTTTTTTCGATGATGTACCGCGCCGACACGGCCGCGCCGTTCCAACTGAAACTTTTATCGCTGGTACCTGCCAGGTGCAATTCGGGTTTCCAGTCGACTGAAAGGTTGAGCCTACCCACGGTGAATTCAAGGCCTGCAATACCGGTCAGACCGGCTACATTCTGCGCGGGGCCTTCCGCCGTTGTACGATCGATGTCTTTTTCCCAGTAGTAGTGACCGCCGAAACCGGTGTAAAAATTAATGCCTCTGAACAAGATCTTGTGGTGTTTCTCAGCCATCACGGTTGCGCCCATGTAATTACCAATCAACGGTGTGTGCAGGATTCCCTCGGCCGTCCAGCCATTTTTAATGTACTGCTGGATCGTCAGGTTAAAGCCGCGGTCGAAGCGAACACCCGCAGCAGTTTTGTATTTCTGGGCAACTGCTTGGTTGGCAACTACGAATAACAATACGAAGGCGATGGGGGCAACAAATTGATTTTTCATAATCGAAGCAGGTTTCCGTTTTGTTTGAAACCGCCATTAAAACGGGGTGTTTCTCACCTGCATTTTTTGTCAAAACCTGCTTTAAAAGGAATTTAACGGAAAGGGTTGCTACATTTGGCCGATTTGCCGGCAAACTGTTAAAATTTAACATCATGTTCCAACTGCAGCAATGGCTGAAATTCT
>JAEUUR010000192.1 GCA_016787465.1 Saprospiraceae bacterium
CGGATAGGTCACTACGGCATAACACTTACCCGGATCATTGTTCCGAACGATATTGGCCGGGCAGGTAATCACCGGTTTTTGAGTATCATTCACGGTTACGGTAAAGGAACAGGTGCGCGTATTGTTGGCCTGGTCGGTGGCACGCCAAGTATTGGTGGTAACGCCGACCGGGAAGGAAGAACCGCTTGACAAGCCGCCAATCAGCGTCAGCGTTGGTGCTGTGCAGTTATCGGAGCCCAAAATCGAATACGTAACTACCGCGCTGCAAAGGTTCGGCGCATTCGATGTTACGATATTTGCCGGGCAAGTGATGTTTGGCAGTTGAGTGTCATTTACCGTAACAGTGAAAGAACAGGTAGCTGAGTTATTGCTGGCATCGGTAGCCCGCCAAGTATTGACGGTAACGCCTACCGGGAAAGGGACAGAGCCGCCGGGAAGGCCGCTAATCAACGTCAGGCTTGGAGCCGAACAGTTGTCGCCGCCGGAAACCGTATATGTAACAATTGCACTGCAGGCATTGGTGGTATTAGGTACCGAAATATTGCCCGGGCAGGTAATGGATGGTGGCGTAACATCGCTCTTGTTAAAATTCCAAACCGTACATCCGGCTGCTGTACCACCAGGGCCTACCGGGCGAATTTCCCAATAATAGGTGGTATTCGTTGGCGTAGAAGCGTTGTAACTGGTAGATGCCGTATTCGCCACAAAAGGCGGCGGATTGGTTGTTCCGAAATAAACATCGTAACTGGTAGCCCCTCCAGATGCCGGCCACGACAAGGATTGGGTGGCGGATGGACAAATTTGAGATTGCCCGTTGGTAGGGCTTGTGGGCGCTGGAACGCATGGAGGAGGCCCTAAAGGCGGAGGGCAAACGATCTGGAAATTTTGGGTTACTGATATGGTACTTTCCGGATCCAACAAAATATAATACGTGGTGCCTGCAGTGAGGGTTCCGATTGTATACGTACCTGCCGAAAATACATCGTCGATGCAAGTCCAACCGGTACTGTTGCATCCGCCGGAGGCAGGTTTATAAAAATAATCAATGTAAGTAGTATTGCTGGTCGAGTTAACTTGCAAAGAGTGAGCGCCGGTAGTTATTGGGGTGAAGGAGTAAATTTTTTCCTGACCGGGCGTTGAAAATCCACAACTTCCAGGACTCCACAGGCCAGAGCCGGATTGTGTGGTGGAAACAGCTGCGTCGCAACTAAGCGTAGTGATACTGGTGCAGGGATCGAAGGTTGGGCAAACGATCTGGAAATTGTGCGAATAACTTCCGGTTCCTTCCGGATCAAGCAGGATATAGTAGGTAGTGCCTGCGGTAAGGGTACCGATGGGAAATGTTCCCGTAAAATTGATGTCATCGATGCATGTCCAGCCGGTACTGTTACATCCTCCGGAGGCAACTTTGTACATGTAGTCGATATAGCCACCGGATACGGAATTCACCTGTAGGGAATGCGTACCGGTGAGGGTAGGTGTAAATGAGTATATTTTTTCCTGGCCGGGGGTTGAAAAGCCGCAGGTCGCATTACTCCAGACGCCTGCACCTGACGGCGTAGCTGTCACCGCAGAGCCGCAGGTGAGTGTGGAGATGCTTGCACAGGGATCGAAAGTCGACGGGCACACGATCTGGAAGTTGTGCGAATAGCTTCCGGTTCCTTCCGGATCAAGCAGGATGTAGTAGGTAGTGCCTCCCGTAAGGGTACCAATGGGGAATGTTCCCGTGAAATTGATGTCGTCGATGCACGTCCAGCCGGTACTGCTGCAACCACCGGAGGCAGCTTTGTACATGTAGTCGATGTAGCCACCGGATACGGAATTCACCTGCAAGGAATAGGCTCCGGTAGTGGGGGCCGTAAATGAATAAATTTTTTCCTGACCAGGAGTTGAAAACCCGCAGGTCAGATTACTCCAGATGCCTGTACCAGACGGCGCAGCCGTAACCGCCGTGCCGCACGAAAGCGTTGTAATGCCTACACAAGGATCAGAGCCGCCACTGCAACTTGTGCAGGTGACTACGCCTGTATGACAAGTGCCATCGGTGCCGCAGCCGGCATCCGTGTTGTAGTGCAGATAAAGCGGGCCTGAAACCGTGCAGGTAACCGTGATCGGTGAAAATCCAAAACCTAGCACAGTTCCACCCGGTGAACCCTGCCGAACAGTGAGGTAGTTACCAGTACCACCGGTTGCGGAAAATTGATAAGAGGATCCGGCAGTACATGAGTTGATCGTGCTGTATTCTCCGCCAAATGCACAAGTTGTGATTGTTAGCGGAACATTATTCGTTGGGGCATTCACCGTCCCAAACTGGGAAGAGTTGGTACACTGGCTCCATGCCGGCAAATTGCCTGCCGCAATTAAAAACGCGATGAGCCAAATGGAAGGATGGATGAGTCTGGGTAAATTTTTAATCATTGGTTTCAATTTAATCATTTAAAAAATAGCGAGTACGGAGGGAGGGATTAAGGACGGATTACGGAAAGCCAACTCCTGGCGCCGGTAAATTTATCTCGAAATATCGTTTAAGGTTCCAATGGGAAAGGCCCACAGAAAGTCAGGTTGTTTAAAATGAAAGGTGAACACACAGAGGTACTAAATACGGGGGAGGATTGTTGATTAGAATAACCTGATTACGTAAAACTAAATAAGTGCTATTTGTTTGGTCTCTTCAATCAAGCATCTACAGCCTGATAATGGAATTTTTGACAATTATCTTTTTCCACTGTGCCAAATGTATAAACATTTCAATGGTTCCGTTTTTTTTAGAAAAATATTTTTTAAAATTGTCAGCTAGCCATCAATTCCTCATCAAAATATCCTCAGATAGCCAAATTTGAAGTGAACGGAAAGACAAGTGTGGAAAACAAAAACCGCCGCAACAACTCGAAAGTTATTGCGGCGGTTATTTTTATGAGGTTTCCAGCGGATTCGAACCGCTGTAGCAGCTTTTGCAGAGCTGTGCCTAACCACTCGGCCAGGAAACCTTTTAGTGTGCCGTTCAAAACGGGATGCAAAGAAAAGGGTTTTTCTGGTAATCTGCCAAAAAACATACCAAGTTCATTGAAAAAAAATTATTCCTTTCAAAAAACGACCTAACAATTGATAAAAAAACACTTGAGTTCTATTCCTGCTATATATTTGGGCGGCCTTAACCTGCTACCATTTTTTTATTGTCAACAGGATTGTTCACCTCCACCACATTTTTGAATTCAGCTTTATGGGCAAAGAATTACAAACGCTTGATTACGTCGTTTTCCTCATTTATTTTTTGATCGTGGCAGGATACGGCTACTGGATTTATCAGCGAAAAAAGAATCCAAATGCCAGCGCCGGCGATTTTTTTCTGGCGGAAGGCGCACTTACCTGGTGGGCAATCGGGGCGTCATTGATTGCTTCGAACATTAGTGCCGAACAATTCGTAGGCATGTCAGGCTCCGGATTTGCGATGGGCCTTGCTATTGCCTCCTATGAATGGATGGCCGCACTCACCCTGATTGTAGTGGCCGTTTTTTTTATGCCCGGGTACATCAAAAATAAGATATACACCATGCCCCAGTTCCTGGAAAAAAGGTACAGCCCCTTGGTAGCTACCATGATGGCTGTATTCTGGTTGTTGGTGTATGTGTTTGTCAACCTCACGTCTATCTTGTACCTGGGCGCCATTGCAGTTTCAACCATTTCAGGCTTTAGTTTTACTGCCTGTGCCTGGTTCCTGGCCATCTTTGCCATCATCATCACCCTGGGCGGTATGAAGGTAATCGGCTACACCGACGTGATTCAAGTGATCATTCTTGTATTGGGTGGCCTGGCCACTACCTACCTGGCATTAAACCTGGTGGCTGATCAAAACGGCATGTCGGGCGTAATGGCAGGCCTTGGCCTGCTGCGCGAACAAGCGCCCGATCACTTCCACATGATCTTCGACAAATCCAATGAACATTACAAGGATTTACCCGGCCTTACCGTATTGTTTGGCGCCATGTGGATCGCCAACCTCAACTACTGGGGCTGCAACCAATACATTACACAACGGGCCTTGGGCGCCAAGTTGGAAACCGCGCGCAGTGGGCTCCTGTTTGCCGCATTTTTGAAATTACTCATGCCGATTATCGTGGTATTGCCTGGTATCGCAGCTTATGTGTTGTATCAAAAAGGCATGTTCCAGGAGGAAATGTTGCAAGACGGCGTTTTGAAATCCGACAAGGCATATCCCGTACTGCTCAACTTGTTGGGCCCTGGTTTGAAAGGTTTGTCGTTCGCAGCGCTTACAGCCGCCATTGTGGCGTCGCTGGCCGGTAAAGCCAACTCGATTGCAACCATTTTCACCCTCGACATTTACAAGAAGTACTTCAACAAAGAGGCCAGTGAAGCCAAACAAGTGGGTATCGGAAGGTACGTGATTGTCATTTCAATGATTATTGCAATCCTGGTAGCGCCACAATTGAAAAAACTGGATCAAGGATTCCAGTTCATTCAGGAATTCACCGGATTGATCTCTCCGGGGGTTGTTGCCATTTTCCTGTTAGGCTTTTTCTGGAAACGCGCCACTGCCAATGCCGCGCTGGCAGCAGCCCTGAGTTGCATTCCGCTTGGTTTCTTGTTCAAAAAGTTTTTGGGCGACATTCCATTCCTCGATCAAATGGGATATGTATTCCTGATTTTGGTTGTTATGATGGTCATTATCAGTTTGGCCGATCCAAAAAGCAAAAACAACCCAAAAGCGATGGAGGTGGATGTGGAAGGGTTTAAAACTTCACAAGGATTTGCCATCGGCGCGCTGGCTGTAATTGGCGTGTTGGCAGCTTTATACATCGTTTTCTGGTAAACTGCCGATTTTTTTGGCACGGATTCTGATTATCAATCATTTGTCAGATCAAAGCAAAAAGGCAATTCTCTGTTTTATTCATGGAGAATTGCCTTTTCTTCGTTTTCTGATTAAGGCCAAAACCACACAATCCATACTGTTTAATAACCGTTATTTGCCCAACCATTACGCCTGCAAGCAATGCTTCGTATACTAAGTGTTCTACTCTTCTTTCTGATGCCCTTCAAGGGGATTCGAGAAGGCGCGTTGCCCCCGTACTGGGAGCATAAGTTACAAGGCGTAGATGTGTCGCACTACCAAAAAGTTATTTCATGGGACACGGTGGCGGCACGGCAGTCGATCGATTTTGCGTTTGTCAAAGCGACTGAAGGCCATGACTATCTGGATAGTTTGTTTTGCCGCAACTGGGAATCACTTGGGCGGCTCGGCATTGCCCGGGGCGCGTATCATTTTTTCCGGGCCTATGGTTGCGGCGACGAACAGGCCTCGCATTTCCTGGCGCACGTAGAAATGCACCCCGGCGACCTGGCCCCTGTGCTCGATATTGAACGCACCGACGGTATTCCGCCGGAGATCATGCGTGAAGAGGCCGCAATCTGGTTGCAAAAAGTAGAACAGACATTGAATGTAAAACCAATTATTTACAGCAACCTGCATTTCTATGAACAGCACCTGGCCGGTTATTTTGATCAATATCCACTTTGGATTGCGCGTTATTCAGACGAAACGCCCAGTTTGTTCAATGGCAAAAACTGGGACATCTGGCAGTTCTCCAACGAAGGCTGCATCGACGGTATCTCTGAAAAAGTAGATATGAATTTATTTCCGGGCACACCGGAAACACTGAACCGGTTAAAATGGTATCCGGTTGAAGTCAAGCCCTAATTGTGGGCAAATCTTTTCCTTGGGAAATGTGCCGGTTTTGCCTTATAAACCAACCCTGAAGCATCTGACTGCTCCATCACCACTTCTATTTGAGGTTTGCTTTCTACTGGGTTGCCGTCTTGTTTTTGCAACCTGTCGAGTTCGCGCTCGATATCAAGTAAAGCGCTTTCTATATTGGGCAATGGCCTGTGAATGATCATTCGTATAATCCCCTGTGGATCAATGATCAAAGCCAGACGGTCCAGGCCAGGTTGTGGCCTGCGGCCGGATGCAAGCCCGAACATCCGGGAAAGCTGAAAATCCAGGTCTTCAATCACCGGCGCTTTTAAATAAATACCGATGAATCGGCGCGCCTTGTCCGACCAGTCATTGTTTGGCTTCAATGATTCATTGGTAATTGCAAGCACTTTGGTATTCCGTTCATTTAACCATCGTTCCTTCATAGCCAAAAACGCAGAGAACATCGTCCAGGCAGAAGTAAAATTAGCTGGATGGGCAAAAATGATACACCATCCGCCATCGTTGTAATCCGGAAAACGTACACAACCCTTGGTGGTTTGTACTTCAAAAGCCGGAGCGACATCTCCAACTTGTGGTAAATTCGGCAATTGATTAGGCATAATCAAGATCAAAAAGCAACGCTAAAGTACAGAGTAACAAAAAGTTGCTTTTAATTTCCATACAAAGGTAACCCGCTTTTCATTGGATTTCATGGATAAAATGACCGATCGACGCATTTTAACATTCACTAGCTGTAGTTTTCCTGTTTAAATTGGAAATTGGAAATCCTCTTTGGCGCTACCCGAAGTATCACAAATCGCCTAATTGTGGTCGCATAATCAATTCCTCCACTACTGCGGCATCTGAGAGGGTGTAACACCCCCAAATCGCTTTGGCAACATCTGAAGATTGCATCAACCTTTCGTAAGGTAACGTGGCGCCGCGCCAGGCATCCGACCATGCCACACCAGGCATGACGGCTGTAACCTTAATTCCGTGTGGTTTCAATTCTTCGCGCAGGCATCGGGAAAAACCCAGTAAAGCAAATTTTGAGATACTGTAAGAACTGGCGTTGGGGTAAGCCAAAAAACTGGCAATGCTGCACATGTTGAACACATAACCGCTTTTTCGGGGCAACATAACCGGCAGCAGTGAACGGGTAAGATGATACGCACTCAACAAATTGATTTCCAGCATGGTTTCCAGCGTTCCATCCTGCTCTTCCAGGATCAAACCCGGCAAGTAGGAGCCGGCATTGTTAATCAATACATCAACTTCCGTCCAAACAGATTTGATATAACCGGCGAATTCAACCACCTCCGCTTTTTTACTCAAATCAACCTGAAAGGTGTGAAGTTGCCGGTTGGGGAATTTTTCAGCCCAAGCCGCTTTCATCACCTCCAAATCGCTTTCCGTACGCGCGCAAACGCACAAATCGAAACCATTCTCTGCGAACAACTCTGCGATCGCTCGCCCCAATCCCTTGGTGCCACCGGTAATCACGGCTTTTTTCATAGAATTAAATGCTAAAACTAATAGGAGATGAACCCTGATCTCATTCAATTTGAATAACTGCAGCTCAGGGAAATTTGACGGTACAAAGTTTTTAAAAATTCTTGATCAATTTAACCGATTTTTGCCCGGTTAATTTTGCGGCCCGGCCTCTCACACCGGCATTTATAAACGGGAGCTTTTTCAAATATGCTGGAATACCTTAAAAAATACAATTACCTCCATGATTTGGGACAATACCTGATCATGATGAAACATGCGCTGTCCCGTCCGGAAAAGCTGTCGATGTATTGGAAAGAGACTGCCCGTCAGATGAACGACATCGGTGTCGGTTCTCTGCTGATTGTCTGTCTGATCTCTATCTTCATCGGGGCGGTTGCCGCATTACAATTTGCATACCAACTCGACGGCCAATTGGTACCCAGGTACTATATTGGATATATCGTACGCGACTTGGCCCTGATCGAATTATCGCCCACCATCACCTGTCTGGTGCTTGCCGGGAAAGTCGGCTCAAATATGGCCGCCGAAATCGGAGGAATGCGTCAAAAAGAGCATATCGATGCCATGGAAGTCATGGGCGTCAACACTGCGGCCTACCTGATTACCCCAAAAGTATTAGCCGCTTTGGTTGTTGTTCCGCTGTTGGTCACCTTCTCCGCTTTTGTTGCCGTTGGCGGCGGATATTTATCGAGCGTTCCCACCGGACTTATCACAGACGATGAATATATCCGTGGTTTACGGTCGTTCTTTGTTCCGTACAACGTGTTTATGATGTATGTCAAATCAGTGGTATTTGCCTACATCCTGACCAGCGTTTCCTGCTACCAGGGTTATTATGTAAAAGGCGGCAGTGTGGAACTTGGCCATGCCAGTACCCGAGCAGTGGTATTCAGCGACATTTTTATCCTGCTGGCTGATTACCTGATCGCTGTATTGCTTACCGGGTAAAAAACGTTTACCTCAACAAAGTTAAATCGCCACTTTTGACTTCCTCCCTGCCATTGGGGAATTTCAGTTTCAATTGGTAAATATACACATCGGAAGGCGCCGGTTCTCCGTCGATTTTCCCATCCCAACCATTGGACGAGCCATCGTACACCTTCAAACCCCAACGATTCCAGATTTTGATCGAAGTCACCTCAGCCCCTTTGACCAATGGGCCGAACACGTCATTTGCATCGTCATTGTTAGGTGTAAATGCATTGGGAATGTTCAGTTGTGTACCAGTTACCACGTCAAAACTTACCGTATCTCTGCAGGAAAAAGCATCAGAAACGATCAGTGAATATGAGCCATCCGTCAAGGCCACCGCAATCGAATCAGCGGTTCCGTTGCTCCATTCATAGGTGAGCGGCTGCACGGCGTTTTCAACTCCGGCAACAGCATCCAGGCACGTAGTATCAGGCAGGCAGGCCGGAACAAGATCTACTGAAGCCAACAAACTGCAACAGGTATCTACTTGAATATCCAGGGTTCTTTCGATTAAACACCCCAAATCGGCGCGTACGATCAGTTCCAGTTTTTTAAGGCCACCGCTCAAATATTGAACCGTATGTGGTCCTTGGGCTGTCGACTGCAAAGGAGTGGCATCTACGCCGAAAACCCATTGCCTGCTGTCGATGGTTCCACCCGGGTAAAGGATGGAATCTCTGACGACAATTTCTTCGCCAATACACAATGTCAGATCAGGTTCGTCCGACAACAAATCCACCTTGGGGCCCAGGAAAGTGGCCGTACCGCCCCAATCAATGGAAAAACCGCCACCTACCGAGGTGAAGTTGTTGACTGACAAGGCATAGGTTTCACCTGCAACCAAATCCATATATTGAAGGAAATTGTCATTGTCCGGTAAACAATTCGGTGGCTCGCTCAGGTCGATGGATGTCGCATTCAAACCGGTTGGGCCGTAACACGGATCGTCAGGGAAAGAACTGCCGGCCAGCATACATCGTTCTACAATTTTACCTGTACAATCCTCTGGTCCGTTGGGCAGGTGGTAAACAATAAAGTCCAGGTCGTCGCCTGGCGCGTTAGGCGTCAGGGTAAATTCAAGGGTACCGTTTTCGGCTGCCGTAAAAATGAACCAGGTTGAATTGTATTCTCCGGGAATAAAAAGGGAGGCAATACAATCTGCATCGTCCCATTCAGTGGGGTCGTTTCCCGGGCCGGCAATATATCCGATACTTTTAGGCGATTTATCGCAGATAATGGTTCCGGTTGGGCAATCGCCGGATAAATCTTCCTGTAAAATTTCACGCGTACACAATTGGAATATACCTTGAAAAGTGGACTGAATCCTGATGTAGTAATTTTCGCCGGGTATCAGGTTATTCAAAGTCAATTCTACATAGCCTATGTTGGGAACCTGGCCGGAGCATGCAATTTCAGTTAAGTTGGCGCAGGAGCCCCGGTAAACCGCCATAGTTGGTTCAAAAAAGCCTGAAAAAGGCCCTGACCAAAGTGCAATTTCCATTTGGGTAGCTTCGGCTGTAAATACAAACCAAACGTCGAGCGGGTTGATCGTGGGAAAACAACTCGCTGTAGGCACGGGGCTTGATGTGGCGCCAAAGGTGGTTTCCGCATTAGGAACGGAACAAAAACTGTTTGGGTTTGAAATTACCCTGGCTGTGGCGCAATCGTCGTTTGTCACCGTCTGAGCGTGCAAAATTGGCGACAAAAAGAGGTTAAGAAAAAAAATGGAATGCTTTAGGAAAGTAGAAGTTTTCATGTTTGAACTGCTTATCAATTTATGTTTGTAAAGATAAGCCATAGAAACATTATCCTTTATACAAATTTAAACAATTTCCACAAATGCAACTGGTTCCGAATTGCCGGATCAGGTTTTCGGTGGTTGCCGGATGGATATTGGTTAGCGCCTTGCACCAGCAGGTATCATCCTTGTAACACAAAAAATCTTGTTTGCAGCGAGGGCATTTTGTCACGAAATTGGCTTCATCTTCCACCCATGCAGACTCGGCTTGCCCCGGAACGGCATGAAATTTATCCGAAGTTTTCATTTTGCCATAAATCGGTGGATTCAATTTTTTGACACGCACCTTAATCCCTTTCATGGAAGGGAATTGAAATTTCATTTTGTATATGATGTCGCCAACAACCGACTCCAGCAATTTCCGGGGTGTCGACATGGCAACCAGGCAAATTTGAAATACCGTTTCATAATTCACATTGGTGTCGGCCAGGTTGTCGGTTTTGGAGGCAATAGCAATTCCGGTATCCACATACACATCCACGGTGTATTCCCCGCCAAGCACCTGCTCGGCTTCATATACGCCGTGAAAAGCGTGAAATTTCATTCCTTCCAGTGCTACCCAGGCCATATGATCGACTTACTGGTTTTCAAATGCGTAACAGGCAGCACCCATAATTCCTGCGTTGTTCAGGAGTTTGGCGGGCATTACCCTTGCTTTCAGATGGAGTTGCGACTTGAATTGTTCAAAAAACTTGCTTTCCCCGCCGCCCAAAATGAACAGATCAGGAGAAAAGAGCAATTCAAGGTGCTGAAGGTATTCGTTGAAGCGGTCGGCCCACTCTTTACGGCTGATTTTCAGGCGTGTACGGGCGCCCGAGGAGCAATGGGCTTCCGCTATTTTTCCATGTTTCCAGATCAAGTGGCCCAATTCAGTATTAGGCACCAGTTCTCCCTTATAAAACAGGGCGCTTCCGAGTCCTGTTCCGATGGTAATCATCAATACCAAACCGTCTTCGTTACGTCCGACACCAAAGCGCATTTCAGCAACTCCGGCGGCGTCGGCATCATTGGTGGCGAATACCGGGCAGCCGCATGCATCGCCAAACACTTTTTGAATATCCGTGCCAATCCAACTGCTGTCGATATTGGCGGCAGAATGTGAAACGCCTTTTTTGACAATGGAAGGAAACCCACATCCGACAGGCCCTTTGTAATCGAAAAAACGAACAATTTCTGCAAATGCCTGGGACATTGCATGAGGGGTGGAAGGCTGAGGCGTCGGAACGCGGTAACGTTCGCCCGACAATTGCCCTTTTTCCAAACTTACAAGCGCTCCTTTAATGCCGGATGCGCCTACATCTATCCCTAAAATATTCATGGTTATGCAAAAAGTGTGGTTTAATCTTCAGGAATAATTCCTTCATCTACTTCATCCTCGCCGGTTTCGCTGATCAGGGTTTTTTGTTTGCGGCGTTCCAGGCTGTTGGCGTGCATGTCAACGTATTCATTGCGATTCCGTACGATTTCGGCAGCCAGGTACAATGCTTTGATAAAAGATGTTTCGTCTGCTTCACCTTTACCGGCAATATCATAAGCAGTGCCGTGATCCGGCGAGGTACGGATAATTTGAAGCCCGGCTGTATAATTTGTTCCGGCGCCAAACGACAAGGTTTTAAAAGGCACAAGCCCCTGGTCGTGGTACATGGCCAGAATTCCGTCGAATTTATGATATTGACCAGAGCCGAAAAAACCATCGGCAGGAAACGGGCCGAAAGCCAGCACGCCTTTGGATTTGGCTTCTTCGATAGCCGGGCGAATGATTTTTTCATCTTCCGAGCCTATAGCGCCCTCATCGCCGGCATGCGGGTTAAGCCCCAAAACAGCAATGGTTGGTTTATTCACATTGAAGTCGACCTTCAGCGTTTCAGCCATGATCAACAACTTGCGCAATACTTTTTCGTGTGTAACCGCGTCGGCGATATCCCTGATCGCCAGGTGATTGGTTACCAGCCCGACCCGAAGTGAATCAGACACCATGAGCATGAGGGTTTCTTTGGCTTTGAACTCAGCGCTCAGGTATTCGGTGTGGCCGATGTGTTTAAATCCGGCCATTTGCATGGCTTTTTTATTGATGGGCGCGGTAACCAGGGCATCCAGGTCGCCGTTTTTTAAATCTTTCACTGCTGCAGCCAATGCATCGGCAGCGCATTTACCGCCGGTTTCATTGGGTTTGCCTAACGTGATATTCACATTATCGGGCCAACAGTTGATGATATTCACCCGGCCGGCTTCGGCTTCAGATGGGTGATTCACTACGTGAAACTGGATGTTTTCTTCGGAAATAATGTTTTTATGATAGGCTACGACTTTGGAGCTGCCGTAAATCACAGTTTTAAAATTCGGGCCGGCTTTTTTGAGTGCCAACGCTTTAAGAATTACCTCAAGGCCGATTCCGTTGATATCGCCGCAAGAAATACCGATGGTTATATTGCTCATTAGATTGGTTGGATGCTTCGGTGGAATTCCGGTTGGTGACTTAATTTCAAAGGTATTGTTTTTTCAGGAAGGTGTAAATCAACCGCACACCGACACCGGTACCTTCTTTGGTTCGGTAGCCGTTTGCGACGCGAAGATAGGCAGGCCCGGCGATGTCAAGGTGTAACCAGGGGAATTTGGTAAAATGTTCCAGAAATTTTCCGGCTGTGATCATCCCTGCATTGTTGGAACCTACATTTTTTAAATCAGCGATATTGCTTTTGAGGTCTTCGCCAAACTCTTTCCAAAGCGGTAGTTCCACGAGACGTTCATAAGTTGAGAAGCCGCTTTCTTCCAAATTATGCTTTACATGGTCGCCGGCGGTTCCCATGTAACAGATTACCTGATTGCCCAACGCCCGCACGGCAGAGCCTGTAAGTGTAGCCAGGTCGATCACAATTTCCGGGTCGTATTTTTGTGCAAAATGCAACGCATCTGCTAAAATCAGGCGGCCTTCGGCATCCGTATTGACTACCTCTACTGTTGTTCCCGATGCCATTGTGATTACATCGCCGGGCGCCAGCGCGTTTTCTCCGATTTTATTATCCGTGGCTGGAATCAAACCGATTACATGTAATGGAAGTTTGCGATTTGCAACTGCGGCAAGCACACCAACCACGGAGGCAGCGCCGGCCATATCGCATTTCATGTAATCCATCCCCTCACTGGGTTTGAGGCTAAGGCCTCCGGTATCGTACACCACTCCTTTGCCTACCAATACCAAAGGTTTGGCATTTTTTGCCTGCTCCGGCTTCCATTCCAGCACACAAAACTGCGGCGGAATGCTGGAAGCGCGGTTAACGGCAAGCAGGCCACCCATTTTCAACGCTTCAATCTTTTCTTTACCCATTACTTCCACGGCAAACCCATGTTGCTCGCCTGCTAATCGCACGGCTTCGGCAAACTGAACGGAATTAAAATGCGACTGGGGTTCGTTGACCATGTCGCGCGTGAGAAATACGGATTCCAGCAGCATATCAAGTTCTTCAATTTCAGCAGCCATGTTTTCGGCATCCTGAAATCGAATCTCCCTGATCGGCTTTTCCTTTTTGTCTGGATTGGTAAAATATTTCAGGAACTGGTAACTGCCCAGGGCAAGGCCCTCCGCAAAATCAAGTCGACGGTCAACAATGCCTGTATTCTGTAAAGTGATATTTTCAATTTTATACCTGCGCAATTCTTTGAGCATCTCATTTCCAGCCAAACGGGCGTCTTCTTTGGCGGCAATGGGGTCTTTTTCCACTTTGAATAACCTGATTAACACAGCGCCTTCATTGCGAGGGAAAAAAAACTGCAAAACCTCCTGAGCTGTTGCTTTCCTCAAAAAAGACATTTCATCGGGGGTAAGCATTTGATCTAAGGCATCAAGCCGGTCGTTATCGGCCAGTACAATCGTATAATCAGTTTGCCGGTGCGCGGGAACGGCGGAAAGTTGGATTCGTTTCACAAAGCGATCTTTTTGAAGAAGCACAATAGCCGGCTAACAAAGGGCGCTGATCATTATAGTACAGAGCGCAACCCCTATTTCTGCAAAACCTATTGTTTAATGGCGCAAAGGTAGCGGTTTTAACAAGGAATTGTTGCAGAAAATAGCTTTCCTTTGCCCAAATCTCAGTTGTCCGCAAAGCCACCTGAAAGAGGAGCTTTAACCCACCTTTCTATTTGCTGGATAAAAAGCAAGACAATAAGGATAATTTTAAAACAAAAAG
>JAEUUR010000370.1 GCA_016787465.1 Saprospiraceae bacterium
TCAGCACCGCCTGGGGTTTCACTGATCTGAATTTTTCAAATGGCTCGGCCTATGCCGACCTCGATAACGATGGCGACCTCGAAATGATCGTCAACAACCTCAACAGCGAGGCACTCATTTATCAAAACCGGGCGGTCGAACAAAATAAAGGTGCTTGGCTGCAGGTGAAACTCAATGGCGCCGCGCCAAATACACAGGCCGTTGGAGCCAGCGTGCATGTAAAATTCAGCGGCGGAGAATTTATTGACGAACTAACGCCTACCCGCGGCTTCTTTTCTTCCGTTGAACCCTTGCTCCATTACGGACTGGGCAAGGCCCAACAAGTTGATTTGCTCGAGGTTGAATTTCCGGGTAAAAAACTTGTAAGCTTTCAAAACGTAAAAGTTAACCAACGGCTGACTATCGATGCAACCAATGCCAAAACCGGCAGCATTGCCCGTCCATCGGCTGGAACGACGATATTCAAAGAAAGCAATGCACCTGTATTTACGCACCGCGAAGACGATATTCAGGATTTTGCCCAGGAGCGATTGCTACCTTGGAAAATGTCGTGTCCAGGCCCGTACATGGCAAGTGGCGATGTGAACGGCGATGGACAAGACGACGTATATATCGGCAATGCGGCGGGTGCGGCAGGCGCCTTATTCATCCAGCGGAACGGCACATTTCAGGCTACTTCTACGGCTGTTTTTGAAGCCGATAAAGCTGCAGAAGATACCGGCGCAACATTTTTTGACGCGGATGGCGATAAAGACCTGGATCTGGTTGTCGCTTCAGGCGGTAACAGCTTTCCGGTTAATTCACCCAACTATGCGCCCAGAATTTATTTGAACGATGGGAAAGGAAATTTCACCAAAAAAACAGGTGGCCTGCCGGTTTCCTTTAATTCCGCTTCGGTAGTTGCTGCCCACGATTTTGATGGTGACGGCGACCAGGATTTGTTTTTCGGCGGCTGGTGCGTTCCGGGAAAATATCCCGCTACGCCGGCCAACATGGTTTGGCAAAATGATAAAGGAAATTTTACGGATGTGACCGATCGACTTTCTCCGGCCTTTAAATCGATGGGAATGACCCGGGCCATCGTTTGGGCCGATTTTGACGGCGATCAAAAGGCAGAAATGCTGGCGACTGGAGAATGGATGGGCCTGCGCATGTTCAAATTTTCAGGAGGTAAACTGGAAGATGTCTCGGCCCAGTTCAACCTGGCCGGCACCGAAGGATTCTGGCACAGCTTGCAAACCGCCGACTTAGATGGCGATGGCGACCAGGATATTATTGCCGGAAATATGGGGCTCAATACGCGGTATCTGGCCTCACCCGAAGCGCCATTGCGCATGTACGCCAAAGATTTTGACGGCAATGGCAGCATCGATCCGCTCATGACGCAAATGGAAAACGGGAAGGAATATCCCGTTGCTTTGCGGGAAGTATTGATCAAACAATTACCCGTTTTGCGGAAAAAATTCGTGCGTACCACCAACTACGCCAGCTCGGAAATAAAAGACATTTATCCGGAAAAAGAATTAAAATCAGCGCAGCAATTACAGTGCAACTACCTTGGCAGTGCCGTTTTTATCAATGAAAATGGGAAGTTTCGCATGAAACTGTTGCCAAATGAAGCTCAAATTGCCCCTGTTTATGCCATTCAGGTTTTCGATTGGCAAAATGACGGCGATCAGGATTTGTTGCTTGTCGGCAACGATTACGGCCAACAACCTGAAAGTGGCCCGCTCGACGCCAGCAATGGGCTGTTGTTGCAAAATGACGGGAAAGCACAATTCACCGCCATACCGGCCCGCCATTCCGGTTTTTGGGCTTCGAGGGAGGCGCGCGATTTAAAAATACTGAAAAGCGGCGGCAAACGCCTGTTCATCGTATCGAACAACAACGGCGCACCGCAGGTGTTCGTACAATAACATACCATCGATTCACACCTAATTCAAGCCTAGCCATGGTAGCCATCATTATGGGATCCGATTCGGACATGCCAGTTATGCAAAAAGCAGCCGATGTGCTGACTGAATTGCAAGTGCCTTTTGAAATGACCATTGTTTCGGCGCACCGTACGCCTGAAAGGATGTTTGAATTTGCCAAAACGGCTCATCAACGCGGCATCCGGGTAGTAATTGCCGGCGCCGGAGGCGCTGCACATCTGCCGGGTATGGTGGCCGCTATTTCGCCTTTGCCGGTAATTGGCGTGCCGGTCAAATCCAGTAATTCCATCGATGGCTGGGATAGCATTTTATCTATTTTACAAATGCCGGAGGGCGTGCCGGTAGCTACCGTCGCCCTGAACGCTGCCAAAAATGCCGGAATACTTGCCGCTCAAATGCTGGCCACCTCGGATGCCGGGTTGCTTCAACGGATCATCGATTTCAAAAAATCCCTGGAGGCCAAAGTGATGGAGAAGGTCAAAAATTTGGGGCTTACTTAAAACAGACCTGCACATCGTCGGCGAACATAAAGCCGGGCCGTTTGTCGTTCAGCCAGATAAACACCCGTACTTCGTCGATACTCCGGATAGAATCTTCAACCGCGTAGGAGAATTTCAATTGTCGCCATTGCTCAGCGTTGTAAGCGTTTTTTTCAATTGAAATACCTTTCCACATAACCACTTTCCCTTCGGATTTTAAGTCGAGTACCGCGAGTGAATTGCCGTCGTAATCGCCTTTCAACCACACACTGAACAAGCAGGAATCGGGGGGGGAGGGGGCGAGCCATTTTTCCCTGAAATCGATGCCGAACGACAGAATCGAATCCATTTTATTGCAGTAGCGGCCGTCATGTGCCGTATTTTGATAAATATTCTGAGGTTTGGTCAGTGCATTTTGGTACTCGTATCCGGTAGAAAAGCAGCGGCCATCCTGTTTCCAAATTTTCTCCTGCAAGGTTTCAGACAACACCGATTCCCTTCGAATGCCCAGCAAGGTATAATCCTTGTTCTTGATTGCTGCTGAAGCTTGTGCACGACGCAAATACAAGTCGGTTTCGTTCATATTTCGAGCGGCCAAGGCCAGGTGAAATATTGCACCGCAGGAAAGCAGAATAACGGCAAACTCCCTGAACAAACGTTTTTCAAACCAGGGTTCGATACAATACATCGCGTACCAAATGCCCACCGGCGCCATGAGGTAGTATTGAGGCGCTTTGGGCGTCAGGTTGGTAAATAAAAACGACAGCGAGGTTAGTCCGATGGCCGATAATAGAAACCAGCGCACCTTGGACCATTCCGGCTTTTGTCCCTTTGAAAACAAAGACAGGGTTAGCCCGGCTACTTGGATGAAACCCATGACGGCAAAAGCCAGGGTAAACATGGCGGCAATGGGATAATTTCTCAAAAATTCAGTCCTTTCCGGCGATTCAGGGCCTATAAACCGCGCCACTTCTGCCGAACTGAACGACATAAACTGCAATCCGATGTCAAAAACGCGCGTCAGGTTGTTCCAATTTATTGACGCTTTGGCATTGGCGCCTATCAAAGATTCTGTTCCGAACTCGAGCAATGTCGGGGCCAGTAACGCGCCGGTAAGCGCTGCACCGAATAGGAAAAATGCTAAACCTTTCAACAAAACCTTGCTGTTTTTTACCTGCGCCAACATGGCTGCCAGGATGAAGGGCGGCATCAATATCCACGACAAATGCACCTGCATAACCCAAAAGAGCGTGAAACCCATCCAAAAAAATGCCCACTGCGGTTTTAGCAGCCGATTTTCATACATAGGCAACAACTCCCAAACACTGATAAAAAACATCACCGATGCCGGTAACACATACGAAGGGTTTTCTACCTGCGTGGAATAGTGCATCATCCAGGGCATCGTCAGAAGCCAACCGTACATGAACCATTCTGGAATACCGGGTATTCTCTTTTTCAAATACCAACCGAAAAAGCACAATGCTGCGAGCGACAACAAATTAATTACTAAAAAAGGCGCTTCCGGAATTGGTAATACAAAAAACGGACCGCCTGTTGCCACGGCTTGCAAGCCTCCCGGAATTTGTGTGGCCGTGTAAACTACGTCGGCGCCCCAGTATGGAAATCCGCCGGTTGAAAACCATTTCAATCCAATCAAATATACCTGAAAGGCGTCTTCACCACCAAACAAGGTAGCTCCGAAGCGAAATCGCAGCAGAAAAACGAACAGCAGGCCGATGCCCAACACTATTTTATGGTTACGAGTCATATGATCTAGCAAAGTAGTTTAATCCCAAAAATCCCTCCGCGTTTTCTCGGCTTCGCCTCGAAATGACATGTACGGCTTCATCTCGAAATGACATGTACGGCTTCGTCTCGAAATGACAGGATTGTCAAATTTACCGGCTGTAAACATCCCAAAATCCCTCCGCGTTTTCTCGGCTGCGCCTCGAAATGACATGTACGGCTTCGTCTCGAAATGACAGGATTGTCAAATTTACCGGCCGTAAACATCCCCAAATCCCTCCGCGTTTTCTCGGCTGCGCCTCGAAATGACATGTACAGCTTCGCCTCGAAATGACATGTACGGCTTCGCCTCGAAATGACAGGATTGTCAAATTTACCGGCCGTAAACATCCCCAAATCCCTCCGCGAAATCCCCAAATCCCACGAATCCGCGATCATTGTTGTAAGGCTTCTAAGGTACTTGCCGGTAGTTCAGCAATATCCAGGATCATGAGGCCATCGAGGCAATCTGAAAAATTCGGATCGACGTTGAAAGCCACGAATTTAGCGTTTTGCCGCAAATATTGTTTAAACAACACGGGTACTGAAAAATGCCGGGGTTCCATGCTTTCGATCATGGCCTCCAGTGCATCGAACTGTCCGTGCAGACTTTCTGCCAGCAAACCCGTATCCACATCTTTGATTTGCGGCCTGAATGGTTTACGGGGCTCAACATATCTCGATAGTTTCCGGTCGAAAAAGAAACGTTTTACGAATTCCACAATCACGCCTTTTGATGCTTCGGAGTAATCTTTACTGATACTGACTGGCCCAAGCAAGTACCTGAACTTAGGGTTGGCCAGTAAAAAAAGAAGGATTCCTTTCCAAAGCAGGAAGAGCGGAAGGCGGTGTTTTTGGTATTCAGGAATTACGTATGTCCGGCCAAGTTCTACGGATTGTTGCAGCACTTCATGAAACTCCTTTTTCATTTTAAACAAGCTGGCAGTGTAAAAGCCATTGACACCGAAACGTTCGAAAATCTGATCGCCCAAACCAAGTCGATAACCGCCGGCAATCCGTTTTTTCTCCCGATCCCAAATGATCAACTGGAGGTAGTACATATCAAACTCATCCATATCACGGGGTTTTCCGGTGCCTTCACCAACGGTACGGAAGGTTAATTCCCGGAGCCGTGCAATTTCGAACAGCGTATGCGGCAAAGATTGGAACGAAGCGATGATTACGTCGAACTCGCCGCGTTTAGCTACAATTTTAGCTTCTGGAAGGGCTGCTATTTCAGCGGCAATCACGACGGGGTCGACGGGTTCAGCCAGCGGAAGTTGAGCCGCTGGTTTGGGGCCGGTAAATAATTCAGGGTGTACGTCGAAGCTGGAGCCAAGGGAGAATATTTTGGCTTGTAAAAATTTACCCCACAGTCTGTTTTTAGGGAATGCCTGAATCACTTCCGGATTGATGGTGTTTCCCACGCGTACGTTCACGTGTATGCGCCCGCCTGTGAAGTGGTGTGGTAAGCCGGGAATTGCCCGACGCAACCAGCCGCCGGGCATATGTTCGGTTTGAAGGTGAATGGGCGTGATGGGAAGTCCTGTCCGCCGAAGTTGCCGGAGAATTTGATCGCGCAGGATGTTTTTTCCCAAGTGGCTTAAAGGGTTGTCGGAAAAGTTGAGCACCAGGCCGACCGCCAGGCCGCTTTCCACCGTTTTTTTGAGTTTTTTGATGAAGCGGTTGGTAAAAAAAGCATTTTCAATGCGGCCACCTTTGGGCTGGATGGTGTGTTCGCGCATCGATTTGGAAGGTGCTGTGGGGTAGGGATGCAAAATTCTGACATGGTCGAATTGAGCTTCCAGCACGGAAAACAAAACGGGCGCATCCGAGCCCGGCAACAATTGATTACAAACAAAAATAGAGCCCTTGCCCTTGGCGAGCAATTTTTTGTCGTAATCGCCTATTTCCAATGAGAAGACGGCCATTGTGTTCACCATTCAAACTCGATGACCTGTTCGATGCCTTCCGCCAAACTAAACGCAACGGGGCAGGAGCGGCCAGCGGTTTCCAGGATTTTTTGTTGATGTTCATCGTAGCCGTTTTTGGGCATCACGATCCGGATTTCAATCCTGGCGATGCGACGCGGCCCAGAAGCCATGATTTTGTTGATGGTGGCGTGCGCGCCATCGATGTTCAGGCTGTGGTTGCGCGCACTGATACCCATGATGGTAAGCATGCAGGAGGCCAGCGAAGTGGCGCACAAGTCGGTGGGCGAAAATGCTTCGCCGCGCCCCTGATTGTCCGGTGGCGCATCGGTGATGATTTTAACGCCGGAAAGCAGGTGGGTGGCTTCGGTGCGGAGGTCGCCCAGGTAAGTGACGGTGGAGGTCATGGTTTAATTCTTTAGTGCAAAAATAGTTGTCTGAATGGTTTGAAAACTTTTTTCGTCATTTGCTAATCGAAAAGTAGGTACTTTGTTTAAAAAAGATTCGGCGTACCGCTTTCCTTAAAATATTGCATCCCGGTGGGAACTGCTTTTCGCATCACACCTATAAACATCGATTCATTATGCATCAACCAGCTTTTCTCTGTATTGCCAGCTATTTTAAAGGCAACGATTTTTTGCGCGGCATGAAAGCCGCCGGCGCCACGGTATACCTCCTTACCTCCAAAAAACACGAAGACAAGGCCTGGGCGCGGGAAGCCATCGACGACATCTTTTACGTCCAGGAAAACGCAGAAAACGAGTGGGACATGAACGACGTCATCGCGGGTATGGGCTGGCTGATGCGGAATAAAAAAATTGACCGCATTGTGGCGCTCGACGATTTTGATGTGGAAAAAGGCGCTTTATTGCGTGAATATTTCAGGATACCCGGCATGGGCCAGACCACGGCTTACCATTTCCGCGACAAACTGGCCATGCGTATTGAAGCCCGCGATGCAGGCATTCCCGTGCCCGGTTTTTCCGCGCTTTTTAACGATGATGAAATCAATCAGTTCGTAAAAAATTATCCTGGACCGTGGATCGTCAAACCGCGCGGACAGGCTTCGGCAACCGGTATGAAAAAAGTGCACACCGCTGATGAATTATGGGCGCATTTGAAAAGCCTCACCGACAAACGCCACGAATACCTGGTGGAGCAATTCAAACCCGGCGATGTTTACCACGTAGATGCGCTGACACTCGATGGTAAAGTCATTTTTTCAAGGGCATCCAAATACCTTTCCACACCGTTTGATGTAGCGCATGGCGGAGGGATTTTCCGGAGTGTAACAGTGCCTTTCGGCTCCGACGACGACAAAAAATTGCTGAAATTGAACGAAGATGTGATGGAAGCATTCGGAATGCAATACAGTGCAAGCCATACCGAGTTTATTAAAACACATGAAACCGGCGAGTTTATTTTCCTTGAAACCTCTTCGAGGGTAGGCGGCGCCCACCTGGCTGAAATGGTGGAAGCCTCTTCCGGTATCAACCTTTGGTATGAGTGGGCAAGGCTGGAAGCTGCTGTTGCCGCTAATACAAAGTACCAGTTGCCAAAGGTTAGAAAAGACCATGCAGGCATAATCGTATCGCTCACACGCCAGGAGTGGCCCGATACCAGCAGGTTTAACGACCCGGAAATCGTGTGGCGTATGACCGACAAAGAATACCACATCGGCCTGATCGTGCAAACGGCAAAACAGGAACGGGTGATTGCGCTACTCGATGATTATGCACAACGGGTGCAGCAGGATTACCATGCCAGTGCGCCAGCGCCTGACAAGCCCAATGTGTAAGCAGGTTAGATTGCAAAAAAAATTCGCTTTGGTACTTGCAACTTTGATTAAAATGCCTTTAATTTTATAATAGAATTGCAATTCTGATCAAAACATTGTTTTTTTGTTTTAAAATTCCTTGTTGGTAAATGATTAAAAATCAAATAGTTGTAAAAAAATGAAATAATTTTTTAATTTTTTTACCGCAAAATGTTTTAAATTGAAAACACTTTGTTTATTTTTGTGCTTCCTAAAAGAAGCTGACGTTGTAGTCGATGAAAAGTGTTTGTGAAAGTCTTGATTGCATCATCATTTGAAAATCAAGAATTCCCCGGCACTCAAATCATCAAATTCACTCTAATCACCGTATACCTTTCAACCAGTTAACCAATTAACAGCATGGCAGAAGATAAAGACTCAAAACTCAAAACCCTACAATCCACCATTGACCGCCTCGACAAAACTTATGGAAGAGGCACTGTAATGCGCCTGGGCGACAAACAGGCGATTGAAGTAGAGGTCATCCCTTCCGGTTCAATCGGTTTAGATATCGCACTTGGGTGCGGGGGCTATCCCAAAGGCAGAATTGTAGAAATTTACGGCCCGGAATCTTCGGGTAAAACCACCCTGGCAATTCATGCTGTAGCAGAATGTCAGAAAAAAGGCGGTATTGCAGCGATTGTGGATGCGGAGCATGCATTCGATCGTTTTTACGCAGAAGGCTTGGGTGTTGATGTGAACAACCTGCTTATTTCACAACCTGACAATGGCGAGCAGGCCCTTGAAATTGCCGAAAACCTGATTCGATCCGGCGCAGTTGACATTCTTGTAGTCGACTCCGTAGCGGCGCTTGTACCGCGCTCTGAAATTGAAGGAGAAATGGGCGATTCAAAGATGGGTTTGCAGGCTCGTTTGATGAGCCAGGCCATGCGTAAACTGACGGCAACGATAGGCAAAACAGGCTGCTGTTGCATTTTTATCAACCAGTTGCGCGAAAAAATCGGGGTGATGTTCGGTAATCCTGAAACAACTACCGGTGGTAACGCCTTAAAATTCTATGCTTCCCTTCGCCTCGATATTCGCAAGAGCGGCGCTGCCATTAAAGATAAAGAAGGCAATGTGGTAGGTAACCAGGTGAAAGTGAAAATTGTGAAAAACAAACTGGCCCCACCTTTCCGAATTGCAGAATTTGATATTGTGTTTGGCGAAGGAATTTCAAAGGCCGGAGAAATTGTATCATTGGGTTCCAATTACGACATCATCCAAAAAAGCGGCGCTTGGTACAGTTATAATGGCGCCAAGATTGCACAAGGCGCTGAATCCGCCAAACAATTTATGCTTGATAACCCGGAAACTGCACTTGAAATTGAACAAAAAATCAAGGAGCATATTCTGGCAGGCTCGACGGCTTCAAATGCAAAAGCCGGCGCATCCGCTTTGCCTGTAGATGTAGCAGGCGACGATGCCGACGACGATTATTAAATACGTATGAATCAGCTTGGACGATTTAACGGAGGATGGATCGAGATTTTTTAAAAATTTTCCACATCCGGTAGAAAATAGACAGTCCGCTGAGTGGATGATCGGAAAGTTGGTCTCAATTCCTTTTTTCTTCCTCTAGTACCAGGAAAAAACCATCGCTACCCTGAGGCTGATAAAGAGGCATGAGAATCATGCCTGAATATGGTGCGAGCACCTGACCGCGAATATCGTCGGCCAGGTGCTCGCCTGCTTTTACACGTTGGAAATTGACATATCCTGGGCGCATTTTAAACGTATCGCCGGGTTTGATATGGTGCGCATGAACAAGTCGGGTAACCTTTGGCAACTCTGAAAAAGACTTTTGCAAAATCATTTCATCGGGGCTTTTGATCGCGGAATCATTGACGCAACCTGCATAATGCAAGGTATTCAAAATTGCGCTGAGCGATCTGCTTACCGACAAGGGATCATCGTGTTGACCCGCTTCATAAGCCACTCCGTGGATTTGACCTACTGGAATGTCATCCGAAAAATGGCCATCGGTGGCAAACCGCAACAAGGTTCCTTCTACCCGGTTGAATAATTCAAGAATCACCGGAGCATGCAAAGCCTTGGCATAATGCAAACTTCCGTTTTCATCGGTGGGAATGCAAAAAATACCCCCTCCTGCAGAGGTGGTATGCAAATCCAGAAACAAAATTTGATCGGGATTGCAACTGTGTATCGTTTCGTGAATTACCTGGTATAAGTGCAATAGTTCGAGGTCTTCACCATGCAATTTTTGTTCACCTTTGCCCAACACCATTTCGAGGTGATGTGGAGTCCAAATCCTGTTAAAATCACGTTCTACAAACCTTGAACTATTAGCAAAGGCGTGCAGGTTACCGATCAGTCCGATAAAAGTTCCTTTAAACTCAAGCCCCTGGGTTTGATTCAATAAATCGAAAGCCGCCTCCAAGGCTCGTACGCCTGCAGGCTCATTGCCATGTAAGGCAGCTGTAGCAACAACAAGCGCTCCGGGTTCTGTGCCACCAAACTTCCCAATAACACGATGCACCATTACATCATTATTTAGGCAATCAACAATAATTATTTTTTCTTCGCTTGTCTCGGAGCCTTGGCAGTGCCAGTTGGTTTTTTCGGCGCCGGCGCCTTCGTTGATGTTTTGAGTGCAGTGGTTTTAGGTTTTACAGCCGGCTTTTCTTGGGTTGCTGCAACTTTTGTTTCCACAGGCGCAGCAGATTTGCGTGCCGCCCGCGCTTTTGCCAGAATTTCAGCGCGGCTTAGTTTTGGAGCTGCTGCCTTGGCGGCTTTTTCGGCGGCTACTTCCTCCTTCGTCCGACGTGTGCGTTTAGGCTTGTCGGCGCTTTTCGCAACCATAGAAACAGCTGCCTTCGAACCCTCAAGGATAGGCGCGTTTCCAATGCCAACGACTTTTGCCTTGGTGGGCTTGGACTTTTTAGTTTGGGCTTCGGCTGCTTTGGCACTGCGTTTGGGCTTGGCATCTGTGGTAGCCGGGCTTGACTCCGCCTTTTTTGCTGATTGCCTGGCAGCGCGCGCTTTGGCCAGAATTTCAGCGCGGGTCAGTTTTGGAGCTGCCGCCTTGGCGGCCTTTTCGGCGGCTACTTCTTCCTTCGTGCGGCGCGTACGTTTTGGTTTAGACTCCGTTTTCGCGGGTGTTGCCGAAGCAGCTGCGGTTTTACGTGCAGCGCGCGCTTTGGCCAGAATTTCAGCGCGGGTCAGTTTCGGAGCTGCCGCTTTTGCCGCTTTTTCAGCTGCGACCTCTTCTTTTGTCCGGCGCGTACGCTTGGGTTTTGATTCAACGGCTACGACAACTTTCGACTTTGGTTCTTTTTTGCCTTTTTCAGCCGACCCTTTCTTTTTATGCTTTTTATCGGAGCTTCCTTTGCTGATCGACTTACCTTCAGCAACAATTTTTACATGCGCAACGTGGTGATTTCCGTGCCATGCATACAAAGCAATTGCTTCCTGGATCTGAACCGTACGTTTGCTCGCAGGGTGGAAATAACCTTTTTCAAGGTCTTCATCTGAAAGGGAGCCTAAAAACATGACCCACCGACGGTGCAAGGCCGACAATAATTTAATGGACATTTTAACGGAGCCGTGTTTGCCATCTTCCATTTCAGCCCATAGTTGTTCTTCATAAGGTTTAATCACCGGCGTTTTTTCACTGGCCGCCAATTTCATACGAATGTAGGCATTCATGTGGCTGTCGGCCAGGTGGTGTACGACTTGCCTGGCTGTCCAGCCATTTGGTCGATAGGATTTATCAAGCGCGCCCTCGCGCAGTTTTTTTACAGCTTTTTTGAGTTTTTCTGGGAGTTCAGAAATGTCTTTGATGTGTTTACGGGTATCCTGCAGGGTGTATTTTTTCCCATATTCAAAGTTTCCAATGGGATAACGCAACGCGATGAGATCTTTCATAAAAAAATGGCAAATGCCGAGTTAGTTGATTGATAATTTCTTTAATCAGGAGTTTTGGGTATCTTTCCAGCGCCAAAGATATCGGCAGGCAACGGTACGCCAGGGCCGCCATGGTTCGGCGAGTTCAATCATTTTAAGTTTGAGTTCTTTTCCTGTTTCCTGAATTCCGAAGAGTTTTGCCATACCTTGCTGAATACCCAGATCATCTGTCGGGAGCACATCAAGCCGGCCAAGCGTGAACATTAGTAGCATTTGGACCGTCCATTTTCCAACACCTTTAATTTGTGTGAGAAAATGAATGACTTCATCATCGCTCATGCTGTCCCATCGGTGATTTTCAAGGTCGAATTGTTGTGCGAAACGAGCAACATTTTGAAGGTAAGCTGCCTTTTGATTTGACAATCCGGCAGCGCGCAATCGTTCAGGTTCAATCTCTATCAATAATTCGGGATGCGGATATTGATCTGGAAATAACAACAGAAAACGATTAAAAATTGTTGAAGCCGCTTTAACACTTAATTGTTGTGATACGATGGATTCCAGTAAGTCGAAATAGACATTGCCGGATGGTGTAAAATCAACCATTTCAATGGACTGAATCGCCCTGGCAATATGTGGTTCTTGTTTTAAGTGTAATAAAGCTTCCTCTAAATTCATATCACAAAGCCGCAAAGACGGCCATTAAAATAGGCTATGAGGAAATGTTATTCCATTTTCAGTTCAAATGAAATAATATTGCCTCAGAATTGTTGCAAAACTAACGGATTTATATCAATCATAACCGAACATCATAAAAAATAACATCGATGGGATTTCAAAAAGTCAATACAGTTGACACCGCCAATGAGATGCAGCGTTTTGTGCGCAGTTTGCTTGATGATGTGCAGGCCTTCGAACATATGCTCGCCAATGATTGGTTTGAATCGGATATTGTTCGAATAGGCGCAGAACAGGAAATGTGTCTGGTGGATAAAAAGACATTTAAGCCTGCTACCATTAACATGGAAGTGTTAGAGCGTCTGGGTGATGATAAGCCATGGTGCGTCACGGAATTGGCCAAATTTAACCTTGAAACGAATTTGAGTCCGAGGGAATTTACAGGCGATTGTTTGAGCCAGCTGGAAGCCGAAAACCTGCATTATCTGAACATTATTCAAAAAGTACTGGATGAGTTTGATGCTTCGATTGTGCTTTGCGGCATCTTACCTACGTTGCGCAAGTATGACCTTGAAATGCACAACCTCACACCGAAAGATCGATATTTTGCACTCATGGCCGCCATTCAGAAACATTTGCTTGGCACGGCTTTCGAATTGCGGGTTGAGGGGATTGATGAATTGCTGGTCAAACACGATTCGCCTTTACTGGAGGCTTGTAATACCAGTTTCCAGGTACACTTGCAGGTGGCGCCAAAAGATTTTGTGAAAATGTACAACATTGCACAAACGCTGGCTGCACCAATGATCGCTATAGCCGCCAATTCGCCGCTTGTATTTGGTCGCCGACTCTGGCATGAAACACGGATCGCACTTTTCCAGCAGAGCCTTGATACGCGTACCACACACGATCATATGCGCGAGCGCCTACCAAGGGTTAATTTCGGATCGGGGTGGCTCACCGGCGATATCACCGAAATTTACAAGGAAGACATCAGCCGCTTCCGCGTGCTGCTCGCTGGCGCTATCGAAGAAGATTCTTTGCAAATGATTCAGGATGGTAAAACACCCAAACTGCGCGCACTACAGATTCACAATTCTACGGTGTACCGCTGGAACCGGCCATGTTATGGAATTTCGCCCAATGGCAAACCACACCTGCGCATCGAAAACCGCGTGATGCCCGCCGGCCCAACACCCGTTGATGAAGTAGCCAACGCGGCATTCTGGCTGGGCGCTATGGTTGCGATGGGCGAGCATTATCCGGATATTACCAAACAAATCGATTTTGTAGATGCCAGAGACAATTTCCTCAAAGCGGCAAAATTTGGTATAGACACCACCTTTACGTGGTTTAAAGATAAAAAAGTGCCTTGTACGGAGTTAATCCTCAAAGAGTTACTGCCGCTTTCCCGCGAAGGCCTCAAAAAACGGAAAGTCAAATCCGCCGATATTTCAAAATACCTCGACATCATCGAGGCCCGGGCAAGAGAGCACAAAACCGGCGCGCGTTGGGCACTCCGCTCCTTTACCGCGCTTAGAAAAGAGGTTACCAACGATGAGGCTGTTACAGCCCTTACTGCGGCAATTATTAAAAACCAACAACAAAACAAACCCGTGCATACCTGGAAAGAAACTAGCATTGGCGACCTAGATAACTGGCATCCCTCTCATATCAAAGTGGAAGAGTTCATGTCGACCGATCTGTTCACTGTGCAACGTGAAGATCTGATCGAACTGGTAGCAGAGATTATGGATTGGCGCCGGATACGTTACATGCCCGTGGAAAACAACAAAGGAGAGTTGATCGGTCTGATTTCTTCCCGGATGTTGCTCCGCCATTTTGCCAAAATATCGATTGAGCAGGATAACACACCAACCTGTGTCAAGGATATCATGATTGAAAAACCCGTCACCGTATCGCCGGAGGCAAGTATCATTGAAGCCATGAACAAAATGCGCGAGCATCGTATCGGATGTTTGCCTGTAGTGAAAGGCAAGGAATTGGTAGGTATCATCACGGAAATGGACTTCCTTCGAATTACCTCGCGGTTGTTGGAAAGAATGGAAAAATAAAAATCAGTCTGCCACCATCGGTTTTTCAAGTATGGTAAACGTCAATGGTTTGCTTGGCTTGCCGAATTTCGGCTCCGGGTTGAAAGGTAATCGTTCGCCGGTGTCGGAGTAGCCGTGCCGGATGTACCAATCGATGAGTTCTGATCGGTCGCTGATGACGCTCATGTGGATATTTGGGCAGTTGTGCGCACGCGCGTGTGCCTCTGCGGCTGCCAGTAATTTTTTACCGATACCGCCACCCTGAAGCTTTGGATCGACGGTAAGCATACCCAGGTACAGGCCGCGGGGTTTAATTTGCAGGCACACACATCCCTGGATCGTTCCAGCCTCGTCCACATATTTCAATAAGCTAACGCCGGGCGTTTCCAGCAATTCCAGGAGTATCGACGGCTCTGTTCGAACGCCGCCATGCAGAAGATCCGATTCATGCGTCCAGCCCTGGCGGGCTTCTTCGCCGCGAAAAGCGCGGTTCATGAGGTCGGCGAGTGCATATACGTCGGGTGGTGCGGCGGAGGTGATGTACATGGGAAAAAATTTGCTGCAAGGTAAACCTGCTGGCCTGTTTTTTTGAACGGACTATCCGGATAGTGTGATTTATTATTTACAACCATTCCTACCTGAACAAGTCGTTCCCATCCGTCCATTCCGCCTCTATGCCGAGTTTCCCAAAAAACTTTTCCCAAAAATTTTCCAATATCCTGGGGTCTGAGTTGGAGTCGTCGTCAAACAATTCATCCTTACTATCCCTGACCAGTTTCAGGCGGATATTTTTTTTATTGACCAAACGTTCGAGTTTGTTTTTTTCCTGCGTCAATGCCCTGCATATCGGCGAATCAGGCATATCAAGATCACTCATGGCCTTTTCTATTTCAGTTGCATTGAGTTTTTTACCCAAGCTGTGGTTATAGGGGTCGAAATAGGTAGAAAAGCTATACATGCCGGCCTCCGGATTTCCGCCGTCGCCTTCCAGCATACTTGAGTAATAAATAATGAGTAGTTCCGACGAATGACTTGTTTTTGCCATATCGGCAAAGAAATAAACCGAATGCCAGATGTTTTTATTTGTTTTTAATACATTCTGATTGCCCGACAGCTTAGCTTTTTTAAATTTTTGATATGAATTCAGGGGGTTAAACGCGCGCATTAAATGATTGCGTTCAACGTCTCCGACGTCTTTCAGCTGGTCGGGCGAAATAGACAAAACGGCAACCGATTGTTTGTCTTGGGTTTTATAATACAAGGGATGAATCGTACATTCGATCGGGCCGATTTTTTCATCTGCCAGGTATTGGGTTTTGATTCCTTTGGTAATGAATTCGAGCCGGTTGATGTTACGCTCATTATCGGACTCGTTGACAACCACATCCATATCCGTAAATACATGGATGGTTACAGTTTCCCTATTCGGGTCGCCGTAGCTGCCCGGGGTACAGGCGCAGGTGGAGAGCAAGAGCCCCAGCATAAAAATTCGGGTGCATATTGTCATGGCATGGTGTTTTAAATGAAGTTGTTTTTGTTTTTTAATAGTTGTTGTACCTGTGCATTAAATCCAAGTTCAAAAGCTGCGCGATAGGCCGACTCAGCAGCTTGAGCCAGTTGTTCGAATGCAATGGCAAGTTTGGTTTTCGGGCTGTTTGTTTCCTGGGAAAGCGCGTCATGAATGTTTGCTACATCTGCTTTCAGCAACGCGAGCAAGGCCTCTGTTTTCAAAATAGCTTCCTGAATTTCATCAGGATTTTGGGATTGTTCGGTAGGTTGTACAACGTTGGTTGGGGGTTGTTTCCATTTGAACAGGTTTCTCCACCAGGGGGTCTTTTTGCGATTTTGCGTGAAACGGCTGTTAAAAAAACGATGCTGCCAAACGCTGACGGCTGCCACAAACTGTTTGGCACCCGTGTAAGAAAGTATCAACGTCAAACTGGCAAAAAATGTAGTTTTTAACAGAACAGCCACGATATCCAGCCAACCCATGGACAATCCCTGGTTCAAATAATTATTGATTGCGAATAAAAAACCCGGCGCCACCGTCATTACAAGAAATAACCCGGAAAGCAGCTTGATCAACCACTTGCGGTCGAGCAAACGCAGTATTTCCTTGACGAACAAACCCAAACAGAGCGGCAATCCGAAAGCAAACATGTAATAGCCCGCCGTTTTGCCATTGGTGTAACTGATATCCAAACCGCTTGCCGTGTAATTCATAAGAATCGGCACCTCCACGCTGAACAAAAGAATGGCCATGATGGAGTGTAAAAAGCCCTTAAACAAGGTAGGCAGTTCCTCCATTTCTGTTTGCATGGCCGTTTTAATCTGGCCAGGCAACTTCTTTTTTGAGCTCATTACTTCCTGATGATTTGCCTCTATCTCGTTCAGGAATAACCGGTGCTTTTGGAACAGTTTTTCATAAACATACTGCACCAGCCCTTTCCTCGAAGTTGGCTCCTCAGTTTTGCGCCGTCCTCCTGTAAACCAATTGAGTAAGGGGCGGTAATCAAAAATGACGTTTCCTTCTTCTTCGGGTTTGGGTGGGGAGGTTTCGATGTGGTCGGAGCCGAAAAGGAGCTGCAGCTTGATCAGGCTTTGAACATCATTTATGCCTGAAAGGTGCTGTTGATGTTCAGATTTGAACGCTTCCAGCCACTCCAGGGTCTTTTGCTTAAATGCCGCATTTTCCTGTTGGATATCCTGATTTGCCGCATCAAATGCTGTTTCGTAATCTTTGAATTTCTGGCGTTGTTCTTTCCAGAAAGGTGGTGTGTGATGAAGCCCGTCTGAAATATCGGCCAATTTGGTATTCAACCATTCCAGGCGTTTTTCTTCCACCGGAATCAGGGCTGCGATCTGGCCGCTTTTACCTTTCAATTCAAAAACCAGGGTTTGCAGCGCCTGTTCGAATCCTGCCTGGATAGCCTCCGTCTTTTTATCCATGACCTCATAGTTCAGCAGTGCGCCATGCATGGCGCCTGCTTCGGCAGCCGACTCGGCGCCCAGCGCTGAAAGCATGGCGCTTTTCCGGGCATTTTCTATTTTTTCGGCCAAATTGACCGGTTCGTATTTCGGTTCCATTACAGACATATTGGGATGAGAAGGATGCGCTTCAAGACCTTTTTTTCGTCTCCAACAATTGCCGGATTGAATCGCCGTAGCTGTACCCTTTTTCGAATTGTTCTATTTGAAGAAAGGTATCCATGACCTCCTTAGCGGCGATTTCCAGTTGCTGGTAATGATTGGTCAGTTGTTGTTGCAGCAGGGCCGGATCAACTTGTTCGGCCACTTTTTCCCTTGATTTTCTGACCACCTCTTTACTCGCGTCAATTTCTTTTCCAAACTCCTGGATCAACGTTTGGATCCTCGTTTGATCCGCTTCTTTGGCGCTTTTCAGGTAATAGTGTAATCCGAATTCGCCAATAAGCAAATCGCGCAGAGCGTTGGTTTTGCGGTCGTCGAATTCGTCGAGCTTTGCCAACAAATCATTCACCAGCCGGATAGCTTCTGCTGAAAACTCGCGGATGGTTTGTTCGGTTTCTTTTCGGAGCGATTCATGTTTGAGCGTCAGCGCTTGTTGTTGCTCTTTAAAACGGTTCAGGCGCTCGTCTTTTTCGGTTTTTCTGCCATTCAACCCGAGTTGAAATCCTTCATCTTCGTAGTTGATTGCGGAAACATTAAACGTTGTTTCTTCAGGCTGTGCTGTTTCTTTTTTCATGTCATGTTGTTTTATCGGTATGAGAAAATGATGAATCTGTTGCCGCTTTCTCCCTTCCCTTGATAATTGAATTGCAGCGATTGAATGAGATCCCCCTTGTCGTCCAGTTTTTTTAATTCATGGCGCAAGTGTTTGATCCCCTGATAGGCGCGTGCGCAGGAGAGTTGATCGTTGTTTGTGATGTATTCCGTTGTTTTGAACGCGGTATTTTCAGATAACTCAAGCCAGGAATGCGATGGCGCGAGCGTCCCCGGTTCGTTGTAGGGTATGCCTGGCAGGTTTATCGGCGTATTGCTTGCAAACCCTTCACAGCGAATTTCATTGATTTGTCGGTCGCGACAGTTCTGGCTCAACCATACGGCCAGCAGGGCAATTTTGGCTTGTTTTTCAGCATCGAGCCGGAACTCCGATTCCGAAAAAGCTAAGGGGTCGTTTGGGAAATTCAAACCTTCAGGCAATTGCATTGCTTCCAAATCAAACCCGGTTTCTGGACGGAGTCGATTGAGTGTTGAAAAATCGGCTTGCAGTTTGGGTTGGAAAAAAGGTGACCGGTAGTAACAGGCAGTGAGCTTGTACACGGATTTTTTGTTTTTATGATCCAGTTCAAGTTTTTCGTGTTTCATCACCACGAAATCGGAGTATTTCATGTTCAAATCTGCCAGTTGGCTCTGGCTCAAGCGGCAACAATCGAAATACCTGGCACGCGCCGAATCGGCTGCAGTGTCTTTTGCTTGTCGGATCAAATCGGCTCTTTGACCGGCATCCAACTTGTCGAGGCTGCACACGTATGGAATTTCAAATGGAATAACCATGATAAAAAAATTGGCCATGTTGATATGCTGCCCTTCCGGAATTGCTTTTTCCGTCACCGCAGTTCCTTTCATGGTATGCAACCAACCGCCTATCCCGAGTAGCAGGCCGGCCAGCAGGAAGGAAGAAAGGCTACCACGGTTTTTGATAATTTTACCATCGCTTATCCTGAATCCAAATGCATGGATTAGAAATAAAGCTCCCATAAGAATCAAAATTTCATGCGCCTGAAAGGATTGTGCACTGAGCAGGATTCCATTTGCCATAAAAAATAGATTTAATATTACAATTTCAAAGAGCCTTTCTACATTTGGATCGGCATGTACTTTTATAAGTAGGGAGGGGAATAAAAAAGGTACCCGGTCAGGCGTATTTTTTTTAAATATTTTTGTAATCAATCATTCATCCATATGAAAACCAAACACACATTCTTCATTTTAGCCGTTTTCTGTAGTATTTTTTATGAATCAGTTGCGCAGACAGATACTGCATACATTAATAAAGTTTTAGGGTTATCGGACTCCTTGACTAGTGAAAAACAATACAAAGCTGCCTTCGCTCAGATTCGCGAAGCGGAAACTCAGCTACGCGCCGGCGGTGATACTACGTCAGCGCTTTTTGGCAAGGCGATTTTGAAAAAGGGGATTTGGCTGTACAAGCAAGAAGATTATGAGGGGGCATTTAAGGTGCTGCGGCACAGCATTGATATTCATAATGCATTACCACAACCCAAGGTTATAAATACCGCCGGGGCTCATCAAGCCATCGCAAATGTGTGTTTTGAAATTGGGGAACTTCAATTAGGGCTTAACCATTTAGACACCGCACTGGCCATTGTTATTTTTGTTAGAAAAACTGAAAAACACCTGGGTGTAGCATCTATTTATAACAACCAGGCAGCGTATTACATTGCGATGACCAGGTATAAAGAAGCCCTTGCTTGCCATCAAAAAGCGCTGGCTATCCGGAAGAGCTTCAGTCAGGCGCCGGCATACAACGATGCGGTAGCTTCGTCGTTCTACGGGATTGGAACGCTTTATCACAGAATGGGTGAAAACCGGAAAGCCTTGATATACCTCGATTCCTCTCTGACTATCCGCAATAACCTTGAACGAAAAGATTATGACAAAATTCACAACGTGCTGAATGCCAAAGGAGCTTGCTATTTCGCGCTTGGCATGCTGGATTCTTCTATTTTATTGCACAAACAGGTATTGACATTCCGACAAAAAACAGAATCGGCATTATCCGATTTGGCGAATATTTATCAAAACATCGCCAACGATTACCAGGAGTTCGGTATGCTGGATTCTGCAATTCACTACCACCAGGGAGCATTGGCGCTTCGGAATAAATTATTTAAAGACAAGAAGAATACCGCTATAGCCGATTGTTATCATAACCTCGGTATTTGTTACGAAAGCCTGGGCCAATTCGATTTTGCATTGGGTTACTTCCGCCAGGCACTGGATATCTGGGAGCCACTGCCCGACAAAACGGCACTCTGTTTAGTGCATCGCAAAATTGGGGAGGTGTTATTCAAACAAAACAAACCGGAGGAAGGCCTGGAGCATCTGGAACAAGGCATCAAAACATTGCTTGAAATGGAACACCCGGACACCAGTTTGTTGTTCGGCGTCATGGGAACAAAAGGCGATGCATTGATTAAAGTTGGTCGTCTGAACGATGCCCACCAAATTTATACAGAAGCGCTGGAAATAGCCCGACACAATTATGGCACAAACACCCTCTCCGAAGCCCGGTGTCTGGTCGCCCTGGGTGATATCGAAAGAGAAAGAGGAAACAGCAAGGAAGCAATCAGCCTGCATCGGTTGGCTCTTGAAACTAATTCGGTCAAATTGCCAGGACACAACGAACGCCTTGCCAACAACTACTTGTCACTCGCGCTCGATTATGCAGCTTCCGAAAATGACGTTTTGTCGTCCGTATTTTTTGAAAAAGCATTAAAAGCCATCGGGTTTGAAACCTCCAACATCGATTTAAAAGCAGTTGTCAGCATTGAAACAGCACTTGAATGTTTGGATCAAAAAGGCGCCTATCATTTTAAAAACTATACCAAAAGCGGTCTGCTGACCGAACTCCGGGAGGCAAACAATACCTACCAAGATTACAGCAAGGTTTTAACAGGCTTATTGTATGAAACCAACCAGGCCGAAGCGCTTTCAGGCATTATTGACCGCGCTAAACCAGCCATGGAAGCGGCCATGAGCATTGCCGCTGCCCTGTCACAAAAAACGGCCGATCAAGCACACCTGGAAACCTGTTTTCAATGGATGGAGTTATCCCAGAACCTGACGCTGTTGAGGAGTATCCGGCGTTCCAACATTGACTTTTCAAAACACGTGGACCCGGCGATGCTTCAACAAGAAAAAGAAACGTTTCAAAAAATCCACCGGTTGCGCTACAAACGGGATTCGTTGATACAGAACAACGCAACGTATAATGAAGCGCGCATCAACCAGATAAATACCCAGATATTCGAGCAGCAGATAGCGCTGGAGCACGTGTTGCAACAAATTCGCACATCCTATCCGGAATACGCCCGGATCACCCAACG
Organism: Saprospiraceae bacterium; assembly: GCA_016787465.1. Taxonomy (GTDB): domain Bacteria; phylum Bacteroidota; class Bacteroidia; order Chitinophagales; family Saprospiraceae; genus M3007. The sequence goes on from JAEUUR010000370.1 coordinate 21,660, forward strand.
TGTCGACCCGGTTTCCTTGCGCGCGGTTCAGGAAAAGGAACTACAATCGAACCAGGCCCTGATTGTTTTTGAATATGCCGCTACTCAAAACCGGCTTTTTATCCTGTATGC
>JAEUUR010000379.1 GCA_016787465.1 Saprospiraceae bacterium
CGGATGAGTTCCCAGGCCTTTTCAACCAGTTCGGCCGTCAGTTGCTCCACCACGTAGGAGCCTGCCCAGGGGTCGATTGCCCGGGTAACTTCGGTTTCCCGTTGAATGAACAGTTGCGTATCGCGGGCAATTTTGGCTGAAAAATCGGTGGGTAACGCAATGGCCTCATCGAACGAATTGGTGTGCAGGCTTTGGGTGCCACCCAGCACGGCCGACATCGCTTCGATCGTCGTGCGCGCTACATTATTAAACGGATCCTGCTCGGTGAGCGACCAGCCGGACGTTTGGCAGTGGGTACGCAACATGAGCGATTTGTTGCTTTTCGGGTTGAATTGGTTCACCAGTTTGGCCCACAGCAGCCTGCCTGCACGCAGTTTGGCAATTTCGGTGAAATGGTTCATTCCGATGCCCCAGAAAAAAGACAACCGCGGCGCGAAATCGTCGATGTTCAGTCCGGCATTCAACCCGGAGCGAATGTACTCCAGGCCGTCGGCAATGGTATAGGCAAGTTCCATTTCCGCGGGAGCCCCTGCCTCGTGCATGTGGTAACCGGAGATGGAAATGGAATTGAATTTCGGCATGTTGGCGGCGCAGAAAGCGAAAATATCGCTAATGATGCGCATGCTTGGGCCCGGCGGGTAAATGTAGGTGTTGCGCACCATGAACTCCTTCAAAATGTCGTTCTGAATGGTGCCCGATAATTGCCCCGGAGCGACGCCCTGCTCTTCTGCTGCCACGATATAAAACGCCATGATGGGAATGACGGCGCCGTTCATGGTCATGGATACCGACATTTGATCGAGCGGTATCTGATCGAACAGGATTTTCATGTCTTCCACCGAATCGATCGCCACGCCGGCTTTACCCACGTCGCCTTGCACCCGCGGGTGATCGGAATCGTAGCCCCGGTGCGTCGCCAGGTCGAAGGCTACCGACAAGCCCTTTTGCCCGGCTGCCAGGTTGCGCCGGTAAAATGCGTTGCTTTCTTCCGCTGTGGAAAACCCGGCATATTGGCGGATCGTCCAGGGTTGGGTGACGTACATTGTGGAGTACGGGCCGCCCAGGTAGGGTGGCTTGCCGGCCACGTAACGCCGGAGCGCCGGAACGGTTGTTTCCGTTGCCGGCGTATCGCCCTCAGGGCGTACATTCAGATCGAAGGAATGACTCGAATAGTCGGGGGTAGCCATGTATATTTATTTTCCGGGCGAAATATCGGGTTAAAATTTGTCACGGGAAAACATCGCGGCTTTATGATGCGGCAAAACTGGATTTCAGGCCAACAAATTCTCGATTAACTTTCATACCTTTGCCGCGCTTTTTCAAAACAATACAGAATCTTGTTTTGTTTAAGGCCTCATCAACCAGCACCTTCCAAATAAAACCAAAGCAATTCAAGCGCACTCACGCTTTTCACATCTTTCACACTCTGTCTATATTTCACACACATGTCTGAACGTCCAGCTTATAAAGTAAAAGATATCGCCCTTGCCGAATGGGGTCGCAAAGAAATTCAATTGGCTGAGGCTGAAATGCCCGGTTTGATGGCTTTGCGCGAAGAATTCGGCCCGACCAAACCGCTCAAAGGCGCTCGTATCGCCGGTTGTTTGCACATGACCATTCAAACGGCCGTGTTGATCGAAACCCTCGTGGAGCTCGGCGCGGAAGTAAGCTGGTCGTCGTGCAACATCTTCTCCACCCAAGATCACGCTGCTGCGGCTGTCGCTGCCGCCGGCATTCCAGTTTTTGCATGGAAAGGTATGAACGCCGAAGAGTTCGACTGGTGTATTGAACAAACCCTGTTTGCGTTTAAAGATGGCCAGGGCCTGAACATGATCCTCGACGACGGCGGCGACCTGACGAACATGGTGCTCGATCAGTACCCTGAACTGGTATCCGGTATCCGTGGCATCTCGGAAGAAACCACCACCGGCGTACACCGCCTGTACGAACGTATGGCAAAAGGCACGCTTCCGCTGCCATCGATCAATATCAACGACTCCGTTACCAAATCCAAATTCGACAACAAATACGGCTGCAAAGAAAGTCTTGTGGATGCAATCCGCCGCGCTACCGACATTATGATGGCCGGTAAAGTAGCGGTGGTAGCAGGTTATGGCGACGTAGGTAAAGGCTCCGCAGCATCCCTGCGCGGCGCGGGCGCGCGCGTGATCGTGACGGAAATCGATCCGATCTGCGCCTTGCAGGCGGCGATGGACGGATTCGAGGTGAAACGTATGGAAAACGCCATCCCACGCGCCAACATCATCGTGACGGCCACCGGCAACTGCGATATCGTAACGGAGAAACACTTCCGCCTGATGAACGACAAAACGATCGTTTGCAACATCGGACACTTCGACAACGAGATCGACATGGCCTGGTTGAATCAAAATTACGGCCACACCAAAATGACCATCAAGCCGCAGGTAGATTTGTACAACATCGACGGAAAAGATATTCTGGTGTTGGCCGAAGGCCGATTGGTCAACCTGGGTTGCGCTACCGGCCACCCGTCGTTTGTGATGTCGAATTCCTTCACCAACCAGGTGCTTGCCCAGCTCGAACTGTGGCAAAACAGCAAAAACTACGAGAACAAGGTGTACATGTTACCCAAACACCTCGATGAAAAAGTAGCACGCCTCCACCTGGCCAAAATAGGCGTCGAACTGGAAGAACTCGCTTCCCACCAGGCCGAGTACATCGGTGTTGAAGTGAGCGGACCGTTCAAGCCGGAGTACTATCGATATTAATTGAACACCGAACGCCGAATATCGAACTCCGAATTTCGAAATTAAAAGGTATGAATCTCCAAAGTTTTTTGGTTAGTCTATCCTTCGAAATTCGGTGTTCGGTGTTCGAAATTCATTATTCAATCCATAAGCATCCATGCCCAACTCCATCCGAATTTCAGCCGTTTTTCCGACGATTCCGGAAAATATGTACCGTTGCTGGCTCGACAGCGAAAAGCACACTGCCATGACCGGCGAGCCGGCTCAGTGCAGCGCAGAAGTAGGTGAAACGTTTATGGCATGGGATGGCTACATCACCGGCAGGAACCTGGAGCTTGAACCCGGGAAACGCATTTTACAATTGTGGCGAACTGCCGATTTTCAGGTAAATGATCCGGATTCACGGCTCGAAATTTTAATGGAAAGCACGCCGGGCGGCACCCTGCTTACCCTGATTCACACCGAAATTCCTGCCAACCAGCCAGACTATGAAACCGGTTGGCAGGAGTTCTATTTCGAGCCGATGCTGGAATTTTTTGAACGGGCTTATTGAGCAGCCTTTAAATCGCCCGCACGCGGTTGTTTTTGGGATTGTGTTCCAATTCTACCAAGCCGAGTTTTTCCATGAGTGGCGGCACATACATGCCAAAACGCCCTCTGAAGCCTTTCTTTAGTCCGTACCAGCCTCCAATCGGGTTGTTTGCATCGCGGCCCCAGGCTTCTACGGTGCCTGCTTTAGGTTCTTTTCCTTCATCTGCTGCACCAAGCTCCATCCAATCGCCATGCGCTTTGAGCATGGCATGCAGATCATCGATACAGCGCTGATCATAATGCAGGATGGTGCTGCCTACCTTACATACGATGATTCCTTTTTCTTCATCGCGCCACATTTGATACTCCGAGGTGAGGGGTGCGGTTTTGAGATTCCAGGGGTTTTCTTTTGTTCCGAGTTCCATTTTTATGTTTGTTTTTAGATTGTTCTGAAAGACAGCGTTTATTTAACGCCTTGGATTTTTTCCGCTTCGTTTTTTAAATCTGCCGCAAATTGATCGAATGAGGCGTCGAACGACGGAATCATTTTGGCAAATAACGGGAATAACGGCCCGCCAATTTTTTCAGTCATGGAAAATAGTACCGTGTTGTCAGCCTGTGGCATCAATGTATAAGTACGATTACCCATGGCGTCGCCCCAAACAAGGCGTTTTTCAGGTTGAAACGTTTTCACTTTCAATTTGAAGGTGCGCTTGGGATCGAGGGTTGAAATGAGTTTGATTTTTTGGCCCGGAGCAATATCGCCCTCTATTGAAATCACGGTACTGTTCCATCGTTTAAAGTCGGATGCATTCGTTAGCAGCGACCAAATAATGGTGGCATCGGCTTCAATTACGGTGCTCACCGAAGTGGTTCTGCTGAAGGTTTTTTTAACGGTTGTTGCTTTGGTTGATTGAGCAAGTACAGAAGTGCTGGTTGCGAGTGTCATAAGAATCAAAAGTTGTTTCATGTTCAATTTTTACTTTTGATCTTTCGACTTTTAAGCGGAAAAAAATGATAGGGTTTTTGAGGAGAAATTTTAAAAATATTTTTTGTTTATTTGTAATAAATTGATTTACATTTTATTATTCTATTAAATACGCTTCCATAACTTTTCGATTATGTTCTAAATGGTGTAGTTGCAACTCAGCTGCGGCAGATTCAAACGGATCTAACTCCTGAACGATTTTTGTACGGAGTTCGAACAACTCGGATTTGTCTAATTTATCTGCCTGACGCGCCATTTCAATTTTCATCAAGGCTTCCTGTGCTTGTTGTTTCGGGTTGAAGATTCCATTTAGTTCCGTGCATTGATGGCATACGCCTTCCTTGTTGATCAAGGCGCAACGGTGATCAAAAATTTCGATCATTTTATTTCTTCCGTAATGCAGGTAATATTTAGCCATGGCCTCGGAAACATCCATGATTTCGGATATTTCAAGCACTTTGAAACCATACACTTCCTTTAAGAGCAACGCAATTTGCTGTTCAATTGGAAGCGACTTTGAAATGCATGTAAAACAAAAGGAGATATGCTCTTTGATTTCGAATTGCCCTTGCGGCGAGCTCATCCGGATTTGCATAGCCTCTTGAAAAAAAACCGGGTTGGCAACAGCCGCTTGTTTGCAAATGTCAGTGACATTTTCCGGCCACCGTTTTTTGAGGCGGAGGTTATCTTTTGCGAGGTTGGAAGCTATCGCGAAAATCCAGGTTTTTAAACTGGAGTTTCCCTGAAAAGAAGCCAGGTTGTTATAGGATTTTATCCAGGTCTCCTGAACGATGTCGTCAGTATCAGCAGGGTGTGCAGTGATTCGGAGGATGTACGAACGCAATTGAGGCCGAATTGCTTCAAACTCGGCTGTGAATGTTTTTTGCATATAAAGTAGCCTTTGCCATCAAATGGCGTTTGGTAAAAAAACTACCGCTGCCCTATCCGTTCCCCATATTTTTCTTCATTGACCCGTCGGAAGTTTTCCAAACCGCAATCGAGAAACGCCTTGTACACTACCGGGTCGTGGCCGTTTTGATAATCGGTAGGCGTATTGAGCACTGTTTTGCCATCGTGATGCATGAGCACGTAATACGGCTGTGCGCTTACATCGAAGTTATTTACCTGAAATGCGCTCCATTTTGAGCCCACGGTGCGGAGTTTTTGTCCGGTTTTAGGGTCGAGCAGGTACGCAAAATCATTTTCAGGGAAC
>JAEUUR010000443.1 GCA_016787465.1 Saprospiraceae bacterium
GCCGGTCAGTATCCTGGAAGCGATGGCTTTGGGACTGGTTGTGGTTTCTACCGATGTAGGCGGAATGCCACAATTGATCGAACATGGAGTAACCGGCATGTTGAGCCCAAGCGAAAATATCGAAGTAATGGTAAATAACCTTGAACATATTTTACAGACTCCTTCCGTGGCTGCTACTTTACAAAAAAACGCACGAACCAAGGCAGAAATGTTTGATTGGAAAGCCATTGAGCCGCGTTGGATCAACCTGATAGATCGCACTCCATGAACTGGAAATCAATACTTTACGACAACCTTCCGGCGCCTTTGCAAAACCTGGCGGTGTCGACTTACGGTCTCGGTTGGCAACGTCGCCGGTTCGGCGGTCTCTTTGAAGCACACCTTCAATCCTTCAGGCAAAGAGATGGCTGGTCGGAAAGTCAGTTCCTTGATTATCAAACCATGGGACTTCGCAAAGTGCTCAAACACGCTTTTGATACCGTTCCATATTATAAAAAACGGTGGAAGGAGGTAGGAATCACTACTTCAAAATTAGAGGCCTTTGAGTTACAAAACCTGCCACAATTGCCATTATTGGAAAAGGCAGACTTACGAACCTATTGTACTAGTGATTTATCCAGCAGTTCCCCACAAAAACACGGACAATTCTTTGCTAGCAGCGGAAGCACCGGAACCCCCGTGAAAATTTTGTTCTCCCACCTAATGCATCAGCATTGGACAGCCGCTGTGGAAGCGCGTGTCCGCAACTGGGCAGGAATCACCAGAAGCCATCGCAGGGGAACCATTGGTGGCCGGCGCGTAGTACCCCGCGGAAACGCCCCCGCGCCTTATTACCGATACAATTTTATTGAAAAACAAGTCTATTTCTCCGCTTACCACATTTCTCCTCAAACAACCCGGAATTACTTACAAGGCATGTTCGATCACAAAGTGGAATACATGACAGGTTATGCATCAGGCAACTTTTTACTGGCCCGAAACATTGAAATAGCAGGGTTTGAAGCACCAGAGTTGAAAGCAGTGCTTACCAGCAGTGAAAAACTCACCGCCAACATGCGCGCAGTATTCGAAAAGGTGTACGGTTGTCGCACCTTTGATGCCTGGAGCGGGGTGGAAGCTTGCAGCCTGGTTTCAGAATGCGAACATGGATCACTGCATGTAAGTCCGGATGTTGGAATCATGGAATTTATCAATCCAACTACCGGTTCCAAAGCCCGGCCGGGTGAACCGGCCGAAGTAGTATGTACTGGTTTGCTCAATTTTGACCAACCACTGGTCAGATACCGTATTGGGGATTTAATGGTCTATTCTGAAAGAAAATGCACTTGCGGGCGTTCCATGCCGGTTATTGATGAGATAATCGGCCGCCAGGAAGACATCATTGAAGGGCCGGATGGACGACAAATGGTTCGTTTTCACAGCATATTCATTGATTTACCGTCTATTCAGGAAGCACAGGTGATTCAGCATCATCGTTCTGAATTTGAAATAAAAGTGGTGTGTACAGCTTCACTCGACGAAAAAACCAAGCGCATCTTGAAACAAAAAATGGTCAGTCAATTAGGGCCAGTCCAGGTTGAAATAGTGCAGGTAAACCAAATTCCTAGGGCAGCCAACGGCAAGTTCAAAGCAGTCATCTCGCACTTGAAAGACACTTTGGGTTAAACAATGCAACTTTCTATCATCATTCCTGTGTTGAACGAATCAAATCGCATTGAAGCGCTGGTTGATTCAATTAACCTGTTGGACAGCACGCAAAAAGAAATCATTTTTGTGGATGGAGGGTCTGTGGACGACACGACAATGAAAATTGAGTTGTTGCAAGCGGCATCGGGCAATATCAGGGTGTTGTCAAACCCGGCCAGGTTTGTCAGCCAAGGATTCAACCTGGCCTTTCGGGAAGCGCGAGGCGCCTATATTTCCTTAATTGGCGCACACGCCATTTACCCGCACCACTATTTTGAAACTTGTATCCGCCATATTGAAAACGGTGATTGTGACATAGCCGGCGGTTTTTTACGACATCAGGGAAAAGGAACAGTCGGCAAAGCGATTGCCTATGCGATGAGCACTAAATTTGGCGTGGGGAACACCGCGTTTCGGACAAGCAGACAAAAAAGATATGTTGATAGTGTTGCATTTGCCGTGTATCACCGCAGGGTGTTTGAAGAAGTCGGTTTGTTTGACCCCGAATTAATCCGGAATCAAGACGATGAGTTTCATTACAGGTGCAACCAGGCCGGGCTGAAAATATTGCTGATTCCGGAGCTTGAAACGACCTATTTTGTCAGAGAATCGTTTTCTGCATTGTTCAATCAATATTTCCAATACGGTTTTTATAAACCCCTTGTGTTTAAAAAAGTACGGAGCGGAGTTCAAGTTCGGCATTTGATTCCCGCTGTCTTTGTGTTGTATCTGTTGACCCTTCCGGTCATAATTTGGTGGAGTGTTTGGCTCTGGCCCTTGGTGTTGTACTTCGTATTAACCACCTACTTTGTATCAATAAGCCGTTTGCCGTTTTTCTCACTGGCAGCCGCATTTGCCGTTTTCCCTACGCTCCATCTGGCATATGGAAGTGGATTTTTAGCCGGTTTATGGCACTGGAGGGCGTCGTCATGAAAACAGCATTCAAAATAGCCCTGGAATGGGACGTTTACACCTGGCAACATGCACTTGTTTTTTGGAACCAGGCTATTGAAAACTGGAATTTCCCTATGCAAAGTGGATTGGAAATTGGTGCGCGCAACGGCGGATTGTCGTGGTATTTTGCCAAAACTTATGGCAGCAAAATGATTTGTACCGATGTAAAAAAACCACGCAAGCAGGCTCACATGATGGATCCCAGTTTGATGGGTCTTTTAAGTTGTCAAACAGCAGATGCAACTGCACTCCCTTACCCTTCGGATCATTTTGATTTTGTCGTTTTTAAATCCGTCATGGGTGCATTAGGCCATGATGATGGGTTGCGCCGACAGCATGCTGCCATGCGAGAAATTCAGCGGGTGCTTAAACCAGGTGGCGTACTTTTTTTTGCCGAAAACCTCCAGGCCAGTTTGACGCATCAATGGCTGCGCAAACGTTTCGTTGGATGGGGAAAAAGGTGGCGTTATGTGCATGAAAATGAATTAATTGAATTATTATCTCCATTCGCTGAAAAACAAGTAAAAAGTGTCGGATTTTTAGGCGCTTTTGTTCGAGGCCCTCTATGGTTAAAGTGGTTTTTAAGCCAAACAGATAAGTTCCTTGGGTTCATTCCCAATCAGTGGAAATATGTTGGTTTTGGGATCGCGATCAAATAAATGTACCTCCAAAAAAATTGATTTAAATATGCCTTATTTCAGCCACCCATCTTCCATCATCGATGCGGGCGCACAAATTGGCGACCACACCCGCATCTGGCATTTTTGCCATGTATCGGGCAAGGCAGCAATTGGCAGCAATTGTGTGTTGGGGCAAAATGTATTTGTGGCTGATGGCGTTGTGTTAGGCAACCGGGTGAAAGTGCAAAATAATGTGAGCATTTACACCGGCGTCGTGTGTGAAGATGATGTTTTTCTGGGTCCGAGTATGGTGTTCACCAATGTAATCAATCCGCGCAGTTTTATAGAACGGAAAAACGAGTTTCGCAACACCCTGGTAAGGCAAGGAGCCACTATTGGTGCAAATGCTACCATTCTCTGTGGCGTTATCCTGGGTAAATATTGCATGGTTGGCGCCGGAGCCGTGGTTACAAAGGATGTTCCCGATTTTGCTTTGGTGAGCGGTGTTCCTGCTCGCCGAACGGGCTGGGTCAGTCGCTCCGGTCATCAATTGGTCTTTCACAATCTCCAGGCTATTTGCCCGGAAACCGGCGAAAAGTATACGTTTGATGAACTAGCCGACACAGTGCATCTTTTGAATGTCCCTTCCTGATGCCTACCACAATAACGCATATCCCCTTTTGCCGTCCGCTGATCGATCAGCCGGTAATGGATGAAGTAATGGATTGTTTAACCCAAACAGGCTGGCTTACTTCCGGGCCAAAAGTATTAGCATTAGAAGCCGAAATTCAACAATTTACAAGCGCCAAATCTGTGATCTGCGTAAATTCCTGGACATCCGGCGCCATGTTGATCTTGCGTTGGTTCGGTGTTGGGCCTGGCGATGAAGTCATCATCCCTGCTTACACCTATGCCGCTACGGCTCTTTGTGCCATCAACCTGGGGGCTAAAGTGGTCATGGTGGATGTGAAAGACGATTTTACCCTGGATCCGACTCAACTGGCAAAAGCAATTACTCCTCGAACCAAAGTAATCATCCCAGTTGATATAGGTGGATGGCCCGCTGATTACCAGGCGATTGAAACCGTAATCAAACATCCTGAAATCATCCATAAGTTTCAAGCTGAAAGCCCCGAGCAGGAAAAACTCGGGCGCATATTAATTCTGGCGGATGCAGCACACTCGTTGGGCGCTGTTTACCGTGGAAAGCCGGTTGGAACCGTAGCGGATGTGAGCGTTTTTTCCTTTCATTCCGTTAAAAATATTACCACAGGAGAAGGAGGCGCTGTTGCCCTGAATTTGCCCGAACCATTTGATCATACCTCGACACATCGATTTTTAAAAACGCTGGCGTTGAATGGCCAAACCAAAAGCGCTTTTGAAAAAAACCAGGCAGGCGGATGGCGTTACGACATCGTCGAAGCAGGTTTAAAAGCCAATATGCCCGACCTTTGCGCTGCAGTGGGACTTGCGCAAATCCGCCGATACGAAACCAGCCTGCTTCCAGAGCGCAAACAACTTTTCCTGCTGTATCAACATTTTTTTTCCACTTTCGAAAACGTCAAACTTCCCAACTTTGATGATTTCCAAGGGAGTATTTCTTCTTGCCACCTCTATCAATTGAGGTTTACCGATTACACAGATCAACAAAGAGATTGGATGATCGACCAGTTGGCGAAAACGGGGATCGGAACCAACGTGCATTATATCCCATTGCCCATGCTGACTTTATTCAAAAACCTGGGGTTTCGCATGGAAGACTATCCCCAATCCTATCGTTGTTTCCAGGGAGAAATTTCCTTACCCATTTATAACGGCCTGTCGCCGGAGGAGGTAAAAGTAGTATGTTCCGCCATACAGCGTATTCACATATCCAGATAATTGCAAGATTGTCATATGCTCATTGACCTCCCTGGTTTTATTGCTGCACAGGTGACCGGCAGACACACAAGTTTATTTCATGAAGATTTTGAGGAACATCAGCCTGAATTGTTACGCCGTTTGCAAGGGAAAGGGGTATTAGTGATTGGCGGAGCTGGTACCATTGGTACTGCATTTATCAAAGCGTTAATGCCTTTTCAACCGGCGCGCGTTTTGGTAGTTGACCACAATGAAAACGGATTGACCGAATTGGTACGCGACCTGCGAAGCGGAACCGGGTACGAAATGCCCAAACATTTTTTGACCTATGCCATTGATTTTGGTGAGCCGTTGTTTGAAAAGTTATTTTTACACGAGGGGCCATTTGAGGTAATTGCGCACTTTGCCGCTCACAAACATGTCAGAAGTGAAAAAGATCCCTATTCCATCGAGGCAATGATCAATAACAACGTGTTTAAAACCAAACGCTTGTTGGAGCTTGCCTCTAAAAAAAGACCAGAACACTTTTTTTGTGTCAGCACCGACAAAGCGGCCGATCCGTCGAACATCATGGGCGCTTCGAAAAAACTGATGGAGCATGTCATTGCCGCATATGCTGGTATTCTGCCGGTAAAATCCGCGCGGTTTGCCAATGTTGCGTTTTCAAACGGGAGTTTATTGGCTGGATTTGTGGAGCGGTGGATGAAACAACAACCATTATCTGCCCCTTCCGATATCAAAAGGTATTTTGTAAGTCCGGAAGAATCCGGGCAACTTTGTTTGCTTTGCTGTGCCCTTGGCCAACCCGGCGATCTATTTTTTCCGGTTATGGATGCTAAAACCGACACAAAATCTTTTTCTGATATTGCCTTATATTTTCTTCATCACCTTGGTTTTACGCCTGAAATCTGTACCAGTGAATCAGAAGCCCGGTCAAAAACAAACTTGATAAAAAACCGGAAGTGGCCGGTATATTTTTTTAAATCCGACACAAGCGGAGAAAAAACAATAGAAACCTTTTTCACCGGCCGGGAGCACCCCGATTTTTCACAGTTTAAAACCATCGGCGTCATTCCAACGAAAAGCGAGGTGCCGTTGCTCAGGTTGGAAGCATTTTTTAATGAACTGACAGCCGTGATGCAAACAGCCGGCGCCAAAAAATCAGACATTGTAAATGTGTTGAGCAGCATTTTACCCGAATTCCAACACATAGAGAAAGGGAAACACCTCGATGAAAGGATGTAGTCGAC
>JAEUUR010000208.1 GCA_016787465.1 Saprospiraceae bacterium
AATTCACCCTGCATGAAGACAACACCGGTGCATTCGAATTCCCGGATCCTGATCGAACCTACGCATTTGACAAATCCATCCATTTTATTCCGCACGTGAACACACCTTCCGGTTGGTGGGATTTTGATATCGTAACAAGAGGTACGGAACAAGAGGGCGATATTGACAGGGCTGTTCCTGCCAATTACGTTACCAGATTCGAATACGACTGGGATACCGAACGATACGTGAAATCTTGCAAGTAAAACATCGACGCTCAACTTGATTTGAGGGTTTTTAATCGATTTTTATGCTTTCATGCAACTAATTGTTGATGATTTCCAAGTTTTTTGCTTTTTAAACCGCCGCATTTACAGCTAACACCATACACATGAGACAATTTTTATTTACCCTCCTTTCTTTCGGTTTAATGCTGACCGCCCAGGCCCAAGGCAGCAAAACCGACCCATCCCTAACTCCAGAATTATTAAAAGGATTGAAGATCCGCAGCATTGGCCCAGGCGCCATGTCGGGTCGTATCACGGCCATCACCGTCGATCCATTTCGACCGGAGGTAATCTATGCAGGCGCAGCATCGGGTGGCGTATGGCGCAGCACAAGTGGAGGTACTGATTGGCAACCGATATTTGATAAAGCCCCAACTCAAAGCGTCGGATCGCTTGCAATCAATCCTAAAAACCCGGATGAAATCTGGGTAGGCACTGGCGAGGGCAACCCAAGAAACTCCCAAAATTTTGGAGTCGGTATTTTCAAATCGATCAATGGTGGAAAGGATTGGATGTGCATGGGGCTGCAAAATACACGCACCATCCACCGGATTATCATTCATCGCGACAATCCTGAAGTGGTGTTTGCCGCTTCGCTCGGCTCTGCATACGGGCCTAATGAAGACAGGGGTGTGTTCAAGTCAACCGATGGAGGAAAAACATGGAAAAAAGTGTTGTACGTCAACGATTTAACCGGCTGCGCCGAACTGGTAGTCGATCCTCAGAACCCAAATAAATTAATCGCCGGCATGTGGGAATACAGACGTTGGCCCTGGCATTTTAAATCCGGTGGGAAAGGATCCGGCATTTATGTAAGTTTTGACGGAGGAGAAACCTGGACCAAACGTACCGATAAAGACGGCTTGCCTGAAGGCGAACTGGGGCGTACAGGACTGGCTATCGCGAAAAGCAATCCAAATATCGTTTATGCACTGGTAGAAGCCAAAGAAAACGCACTGTATAAAAGTTACGATGGCGGTCAACATTGGCAAAAAATGGCAACCAAAGGAATGGGTGACCGCCCCTTTTATTACTCTGAAATATATGTCGACCCACAAGACGAAAACAGGGTTTATTCGATCTATACCTACATTTCTAAAAGTGAAGACGGCGGAAAAACCTTTGAAACCTGGGCCGGCTGGACCATTCACCCGGATCACCATGCCTTTTGGATTCATCCTGAAAACTCAAAATACATCATCAATGGTAATGATGGCGGTTTGAATATAACCTACGACAGGGGTCAAACCTGGCGATATGCAGAAAACATTCCAGTCGGTCAATTCTATCACATTGAAACCGACAATGAATGGCCTTACAACGTGTATGGCGGACTGCAAGACAATGGCTCCTGGGTTGGTCCCTCTGCGGTTTGGAAATCAGGGGGTATCCGGAATTCCGATTGGCAGGAGGTCAACTTTGGCGATGGTTTTGAATGCATGCCCCGAAAAGACGATGCACGGTATGTATTTTCTCAGTCGCAAGGGGGCGAACTTACTTATTCAGACCGCAAAACAGGCGACAGCCGTTATATCAAACCATTGCATCCCGATGGCCAAACTAAGTTGCGGTTCAACTGGAATTCAGCTTTGGCACAGGATCCATTCAATGCCCACGGTATCTATTTCGGATCGCAATTTGTTCATTATTCCGCGGATTTGGGCCAAACCTGGCAAATAATCAGCCCCGATCTCACTACCAACGACACGTCCAAAATGCATCAGGATATCTCCGGCGGACTTACACCTGATGCCACCAATGCTGAAAACCATTGCACCATTGTTGCGATCAATCCATCGCCGCTGGAAAAGGGTGTTGTGTGGGTAGGTACCGATGACGGGCAGGTTCAGTTATCCAGAGACGGCGGCAAATCCTGGGAAAATTTTGCAGAAAAACTGCCTGATGCGCCTAAAAACGCCTGGATACCCGCACTTGAAGCTTCCCCGGTTAACCCAGGCGAGGCCTTCGTGGTGCTGAATAATTTCCGACAAAACGATTGGCTTCCATACCTGTATCACACCAAAGATTATGGCAAAAAATGGAAACGCCTGGCCTCTCCTAAAAACCTGCCGGTTGAAAACGGAGCGCAGGGCGGAAACTTTTGCCTTTCTATGGTTCAAGACCCCACAGTTCCAAATCTCCTGTTTTTAGGTACTGACCAAGGGTTGTATGTTTCAATAAATTATGGCGATACCTGGGTAAAATGGCCGGGCGAAACCTTTGCCAATGTGCCGGTGTATGATCTGAAAATCCAGCAAAGAGATGGCGATCTTGTCGTTGGTACCTTCGGTCGAGCAATCTGGATTTTTGACAACCTGGGTCCATTACGAGAAATCGCATCCAAAGGACAGGACTTTTTTGAAACGCCATTCAAACTGCTTCCTGCCCAACCTGGCATTCTGGCTGAATACCGCTCCTTCGATGGCGCCCGTTTTGCCGTTAATGCCACTTATGAAGGCGAAAACAAGGGAACTGCGGTCAATATTCCGGTGTGGGTGAAACCCGGATTGAAAAAAACAGAAAAAAAGGAGGAGAAAAAAGATGATAAACCCAAGGACAATAAAGCCAGAGGTGGCGCCGACAAAAAGAAAGAAAAAGCCACTGTTACTATTCTTTCCATGACCGGTGATACCCTGCGGAGGTTTAAAACTGAACTGGATTCTGCTTTCACTTCAAATATCTGGTGGGGAATGGATACGAAGGGCGTACGCTTCCCCTCCAGAAATGAGCCGCCTGCCGATCAATTAGAACCAGGAGGAGGTCCTCAAGTGCTGCCTGGAACCTACTGGGTAAAGGTAAAATATATGGAATGGAGCGATTCCATTCAGGTGAAAGTCCTCGATGATCCGAGGTTGAATATTACTGCTTCCGACCGGCAAGCGCGCAACGAAGCTGTTTTAAACTTGCAAAAAACGGCTTCCAGAGCAACCAAGGCCTATGACAGACTCAAAGAGGCCGAAAAAACCATCGGATTAATTGAAGGGCAATTTGTTAATGTGCCCGACAGTACCAAAAAGGAAACCATGAAACTGGGAAGCGCAATTAAGGATTCCATCAGCATGTTGAAGGATAAATTCTTTAATCACAAGGAAACCAAAGGAATTCAACGAGGGCCAGAAGGATTAACTTCCAAACTATATAATGCATCCGGGTATATTAACGGAAATATGGGGGCGCCCAATGCCAATACTCAAATTGCGATTAATCGGGCAGAACAAGCTACTAATGAATTGATCGACAAGATCAATCAGCTTTTTGATACTCAATGGAAAGAATACCGAAGTAAAGTGGAAACGATCAGGTATTCACTGTTTAAAGATTGGGAAAAATTGTAGGGTATTTAATACAACAAGAGGGGGGACTTATGAAACCCCTCCTCTTGTTTTTAACTGATTTATCGTTTCATAATTTTCACCGCAGCTCGCCGTGACCCTGCCTCGACAGTAACCAGATACATGCCTGATGGCGCCTGTTTTCCGGTCAAATCTACACCCATCCACTTCCATTCGTAATTTGCGCCAGTAGCGAGAACTACCTGACGCTCAATTAATTTGCCGTCCAAGGCAAATACTTCAAAAGTGGCTTTGCCGCCAACAGAAGCTGCTTCCTTCAAAGTAATTGTTACCTGATCAACAAATGGGTTGGGGTAAGCATACAATAAAGAATCTGACTGAAGGTCATCCACGTCTGTAAAGTTGGTTTCATCAACGCAATCATCACAATAGTAATCGGGATTTTCCAAACATAGGAATGCTGTATAACGTGAAAGAACGCGCTCTGACAAGCTGTTGTGGATTGTTTCAAAAATGGTGTTGGTGCTGCTTGGCTGTGATTCTAATAATTGAATAAACTTGCCATACCACATTTCCCGTATGAGCGTATCGCCTACAATTTCAGGCGCTTCCTGAACTTCAATTTCGTGTGAAAAAAACTGGCCGTTAACTTCCCCGGCGAGGGCTATCTTGAAGGGAAATGATCCGGTGTACTTACCTAATTGGGTGATTGCCTGTCCGACATAACCTACGGTTGGTTCTGAATTGACATAAAACCTGCCATAACAAATGCCATCTTCGAGGGTGGTATAAAAATCAAATGGCTGGATAATACCAGCAGCGTTTTTAAAACAAGCTGACAAAGCTGAACTAAATGCAGAAGCGGTTCGAGATTTCTGATAAGAGGCCGTAGTTTGCTGGGAAAGTGTAAATAACATGTATTCATTTCCAATATAACTGATGCCGCCAATGTTTGATGTTGGTGTTGATGTTGTTCTGTAATCCACTACGTGAATTGGAATTTTGGGCGACATGAGCGTTAGCAAATAATTGATGACTTCATTCGCCGTTTGGCTTGTGTTGAATTGCGCTGAATTCGAGAACAGGATCATCGATCCTCCAGTATTTTGGTCTTGAATGAAATCAATGCCGTCGGCAATCAAAACAGGCAGGTTACTGAAATTTGAAACCGGATTATTCAAGCTGGCAAAAACAGCCTCAATCGTGGATTCATTTGCTGGAAGCCACACATCACTCACGCGGTGAATAGGTAAATTTGAAAAAATCAAATTAAACGAATCAGAGGGGCCAAGAGCGGAAAGCAACTGGATTTTAATTTGGGCGAGCATTGAACTTACCGTAATCGTGCCTCCTGCATGGTCGTAATCAATCAGCACAGCCCATTTTTTTCGGGTTGGCTCTGGGGCAAATTTATCAGGCATAACAGCTAATTGGTAAATGCCGTCTTCACCCGTCCCGTGTTTCCGCAGGTAAAAGCCATTAACCATCGGGTTTGCAAAACTCACATTGACCGGTTGGTTAAAAAGTGCTTTTGGAATAGAAGCCAGGAAGTGGTAACCCAATACAGGGTCGTTTCGTTGTTCAAAGGTTACCTCCGGATATCCCTGGCAATTTGGCGCCGAAAAATCTTGATTTGGCCAAACCAAAACAGGCATGTCATCAACCGGGTTCTTGGATGTTTGAAGAATACTGGTTGGGAAAGTAGCCGATACATACCTTGAATCCCACTGCGCAGGTATTAAATAAGTAATTTTTACCTTTCTTGTTTGGTTACCAGCCATTGGAAATACTTTAAGCTCGTATTGCGTAGCTGAAGTTTTGGTGAGTATGGATGGATCTTGCCTTCGGTTGACGATACTTTCATAAATCGTCG
>JAEUUR010000452.1 GCA_016787465.1 Saprospiraceae bacterium
GAAATTCACAGCCAGTTTGGCTATATGTTAGGTAAATACCCTGTTTTTGGCCCAGGTGCTAAAACCGTCGTTTCATTCGTTGGAACTGAAATAAGCGAGGAAATGAATTTTTGGAGAAAGCCTGAGAAACAGGTATCAACACTTGAAATTATTAGCCCCGTCACAGCATTAAATCTTCTTTCAAAAGATAAACGATTCATAAACGTAGCCAAACTTTCAAAAGATAAAAACTTTCTAAGTAATGGCCGATTTTATGATGATGTTGAGCTAGGTTACTACGCACTTTCACCGATGCTTTCACAAAAGTTCTATGTACCCGTTTATAAAATCAGAGGAACTTTTGAATCAAGGATAAACCTTAATTTTAAAAATATACATTTATCCGGTTCCAACCAAGACACCTTCCGATACGACTTCGAAAATTACGTCCTGGCCCTACACGGCAACGCTAAAGGCCTGGGCCTCAACCAGTTCAAACACAACATCATCTGGTAACCTGCGCTATGACGCGTTATGGTGCTGAAGCAACCTGCTGGCAAGCTTTCTGGCTTCCTGTTTGGGGCTTCTCCACCAGTGCGCCGAAAGCACCGGCACATAGTTGATACCTGATTTCCGGAAGTAATTACCCAGTTTTTCTTCCCAGTCGTAACTGGGTAAGTCGGTTTTGCTCAATACGCCGTCGAATGCCAGCACGCTGCTCGGTTCATTTTCATTGAACCCTTGAATGAACAATGGAACGCGAACCCCTGCGGCAAGGGATGATTTACGCATCTGACTTGCTTCAAAATAGGGTTTGAGCGCATGCTCCACTTCCTCCGAAAACAAGGTCGGTTCAAAATAAGAATCCTCATAGTTGAGCAATACCTTCATTTTGTTCAATTGCTCCTCCGCTGCATCGCGTTCTCCGCGTTGCAGGTAGTCGGCAAACGTCACCAAATGCGAAAGAATGCAGGTGCCCAGGAAATTTTTGTCCGATGCAAGTACGGCATGCAGCCCTTCGGGGATGGAGTGGGCTACGTAGAATTTCTGCGTCGCGCGCGTGAGCACAACATGCAACTGATTGAAACCCAGTTGACTATTCCAAAAATGCAAATCGCGGGTGAGAGTTCCGTGCGCATCCGTGACGCCGTGCGTAAGCGACAACAACAGCACGTCGACGTGCTGCCCCTGAAGTTCGGCAAACTGATACACACCCAGTCCGTTCAGGAAAAGCTGCTGAATTTTTTCCCATCCGGCCATTTTATGTTGCCTGATCCTGAGTAGTTGTGATGCAATCAAATCGCGTTGCTGAACGGTGGCACAAGCAATGCCAACCACCGGATAGGTGTGCGCCGGAGTTTGTTCAATCAGATTCAACCAATCAATGACCTGGCGCGCTTCGGCTTCGTTGGTACGCGATTTTTCATTGTAACGGCCTTCTACATTTACCACGACTGTTGAATCCAGCGCACTGCGCCCTGATGGAATCCGTTTGAACGGGGTGCCGAATGCAATTTTGTTGAATCGAACCCAGCCTTCTGGGGTATCCTGGTGTTGGTAGTCCAGTTTTTGGGTCGTTGCGCCAATGCCTTTGCAAAACTCCAGGATATCGTCTTCGGCGAATGGCGTCATGTCTTGCCGCTCGTCGCCAAAAACAACCAGGTGTTCTGCCATGTCGAACAAGTGGTAACATTCCTGTTTGGGAATGTTGTGGCCCTCGTCGATCAGTACCACATCATAAACGATTTTTGACAACTGAACCACATCCAAAGCCACTTGCGGAGAGGTGAGTAACACCGGCAAGGTTTCAGTGAGTGTCCCGATATGTTTGTGGAATAACTCTTCAGCCTTTAATTCAGCAGAAAGTTTGCGGTTTTCTTTTCCAAACCAGTTTTTATAATCTTTTGAAAATGAAGATTTTAATCCTTTGAGGGCTCGCTGTTTGCGATCTTGCCAAAGTGCGCTGATCTGTTCGGGCAACAATTCACTGAGCGCCCTGGAAGCCTGGCTGAGGTTCTGAATGGTGTCTTCATCCCAAACCATTCCTGGCTGGAATTCATTTTGTAAAAGGTGGTGTAAATACCAGCTTTCAAAGGCGGCTTGCCAGTTCGCCGGTTTGATTTTGCACAGCGCGCGTACTACTTTCTGGGCCGGCGGCGCCAGCGACAACCAGTGTCTTTGCCAGATATAAAAATCATCAAAGTCGCGTAAATAGAACTGTGTGTCTTCCAGTCGACCGATAACCTCTTCCAAAAACTCCTGACGTTTTGGAATCGTCAGCATTTCATGTTTTAAAGCATCCTGATACAATCCGGTTGCATTAAACTCTTCCAGGAACATATCCAGGGATTGTTCCAGGTCTTTAATTTTATCTTTGAAATCGAGTTCTGGGTGGATACTTTTAGCATTCAACCGCCTTACATCCTCACGCACGATTGCGGGTATACGCCTGCGCCACATGCGCATGGCGGCATCAAAATCCTGCGTTAATTCATTGATTTTGCGGATGTTGCGGTTGTCGAATGAGGCTGGGAAGTCAAATTCAAAATACCTACGCATGCTGAAAGCGCGGCGCATTTCATCGAACAATACCCCAATTTTCTCCTTGGCGGCTACAATCTCCTTGTATTTATCGCTGAAAACGCCATAAAGTTTTTCAGCATTGGAGATCGGTTTTTCAAAATCAGGTCCAAACCGGGTAACGCCGTCCTCCAAACTATCCCTGATCTTTTTTACAATACTTGAGAGTTCAAAAAAGAACTGTTCATTGTGGTCCTGCAGGTTTTCTGCATAATCATTGGTTTGAGAAATATACCGATGGTGCAAGGCGGTAGCTTTTCCCAGCAGCGACTTCACCTGTCCGGCCGTCCAGGCAAGTCCGTTTTCAGTGGTATATTCTGAAAAAATGTTGTAATTCAGCCGGTTAAGTGGATGATATAGGGTAGGGAAGCGCCTGAAAAGTGGCTCTGAAGCGTAAATAGCCTCGTTAATCTGTTCGAACTCTTTCTGGTTAAATGAAAATTCTTGCGGATTCAACTGGCTCAACAACAATTCTTTTCCCTCTGTTCGATTCGCGCGCAGGTATCGGCCGACAGTTTCACTGAAGCTCAAATCGCCGAACAGCGGTTGGTGCAACATGTTCCAGGCATGATCCAGTTTGCCTTGTTCGCGCTGGGTTTTGTTCAAAGCCGTTTTGTAAACTTCCGGATTGTGGTTGGCTTTACTTTTAGCATCGGCGCTCATGCGAAGCATGTCGGCCAGCATGAGCTTGTCGCCCTCCAGGTCGCGCACGACAAAGGATAATTCACCGATCCCTTTATCGAGCAGGAATTTCTGAGCCCTGCGCAAAGAATTGATACTTTTGGAAACTACCAGGCATTTTTTACCATGTGAAAGGGCGTTGATGACAATAGCAGAAATGAGGTATGTTTTTCCCGAGCCTGAGGCGCCTTCCACAACGGTGAGCGCATTTTGCTGTACAGCTGAAAGCACCGAACGTTGTGACGGATCCAGAGGTAATATCGTGAAAGCATGGTTCCATGTGCCTGAATCAGCCGGCAAATCCGGCGCAACGCTGGGCGGCTCGGTGATGGTGGTGCGGGGCAGGGTAGGGAAAATACCTGCTACTGCCGACCAAACCAGTCGACTTTCCCCGGCCATACTGGTATTTTCCGTTGGATAAGGCTGGATGCTCAAAGGCAAACCGTCTTCAGTAAGCCCCAGGATCGCGCGAATTTGGTCGCACAAATCACTGAATAAATTGATTGCCAACTTTTTGCCATCGGCAAGGGTCTGCGCTTTGGTAGAAAAATCGGTGTCAAAAAGCGCGTCGATCAGGTGAAATAACGGATAGTTTGGCAGCAAGGCATGGGTTTCCTGTCGATGCGCCTGCCAATGATCGGCATGTTGTTGGCTTGGTTCGAGGCTGATTTGCCACACAAATAATGGTGCTGCAATATCTTGCCCGCCAAGCCTGCCAAGCAACATTGGATACCCGATGCCGAGGTTTTTTGTGCCGAATACTTTTTCCCGATTCCTTGCTTCAAAATAAAAATGGTTCAACCAATCACCCGCAGGGTGGTTAGCTGCAATCGGCAAATCAAACAAACGGCCGTCTAATAATTCATGGATAGCTCGAATAGCAAAGTCATCACCCAGCGCGGAAAGGTCGGCTTTGGCGGGAGGCGCTGGTTGTGCATTGAGCCATTCGAGCGCTGCGCCGCTGTAGGCTGCCGAGGAGATGGAAGTATTGGAGGTAAGATTTGTTTCGGACATATTTGGAACTTGGATGACTGCGGGTTAGGCTTGGATTGAAAAAATGAAAATGCGAAAGTAGCCGTTAATGTTTGTAGTTTCGCAGCATATTTGGCGCATTCATACTGCGCCTGCAAAAGAACGCATTTTGAATCATGCTTCAACGATTTCCAAGGCTTTTTTCGTTAACGCTGACCCTGATTTTTTTTGGGTTGATCTGGTTGTACGTTCGTGAATTCCCTGTATTTTCAAATACAATCGGAGTTTTGAAACTACTTGTTGGGGCTGGATTTGCCGGGCTGATCCTGGCCTTTGTCTTATTGTTTGGTTTTCGCCAACGGTTTTCTCCAGTAAGTCAGCATTTACCGGAAGTGATGTTCATTTTGGTGGTGAGCATGCTTTTTATGCCCCTTTTTGCAAGTTTGCTCAACCGCCATTTTGGTGAAAAAGGATTTGACTCCTTCGTCTTTGTAGCTGAAAAACCATTTGTCGCTTCTGGTTATGGGATTCTTAAAGGGGAAAAAGTTAAAACTTCCGGGTACCGTTTAACCGTTCAGGAGCATGAAAGGTACCTGATGTTTAAATACAAGTCGCAATCCTTTTTTCCCAATACCAAACCTGGCGAAAGTGTATTGCTTCCGGTATCCAAAGGTTTGTTCGGTATCAGGGTGGTTACTTTAAAATGAGCATGCTACACCAATCGTAAAATGTTGCCTTGCGCGTAACAACTCCTGCAACGGGGTTCATATTGCTCCTTCTCTCCCAAAAGCACGACGGAATCGCCTTCGGCTAAACGGTAGGAATGGGTGGCAAGGTTGCCGCAATGCACACAAATTGCATGTACTTTGGTCACGTATTCCGCAATGGCAAGCAAGTTGGGCATGACCCCGAATGGCATTCCGCGGTAATCCATATCAAGACCTGCTGCAATGACCCGGATGCCACGTTGGGCTAGCTGTTGGCAAACTTCCGGCAGGCCGTCGTCGAAAAATTGGGCCTCATCGATGCCTACCACGGTCGTGTCGTCGCCAAGTCGCAGTAATTTGGAGGAATCTTCCACCGGAATTGCAAGCAACGATGAGGTGTCGTGCGAAACAATGGAAGTTTCATCGTAACGGGTATCCAAACGTGGTTTAAACACTTCGACTTTTAATGCCGCAATTTTGGCTCTTTTGAGCCTGCGAATGAGTTCTTCAGTTTTTCCCGAGAACATACAGCCGCAAATTACTTCGATCCAACCGGAGCGTTGGCCTTTAAAATGTGGTTCAAGAAACACAGTTCATAAATTTTTTAGAAATTCGCCGGTGAAAATAGGTACTCGCCGCAATCCTCCCGCAATATGGATTTACAAAAATCAAAAATTTACCTCGACAAGCTGAATCGCGAATTTGCGAGAATGACTAAAGACCCTGAAAATATTGTCCGCCTGGATGTGGACATTATGGCCTCATACGTCAGGGAATTGTACGATGCGATTCTTTCCGATGAAGCAGCATCTCAGGCACGTCATGATAGCGGAACGCATAAGAAATCGCCTGCGCGCCCTGTCGAGCCGATCGTTCAAACACCCGTCGCTCCGCCACCGCCGCCTCCGCCACCTGTTGTTGAGCCCAAACCGGTAGTGGCAGTACAAGAAGAACCGGCTGCTCCGCCGCCGCCACCACCGCCGCCGCCACCACCACCACCACCGGTCATTGAAACCAAACCGGCGCCCCCGGCTGAGCCTAAAGAGCCGGTTTCAACTCCGCAAGGCCTGGAGGTACTGTTCGAAGAAAAACAGGTTAAAGAACTGTCGGATAAGTTATCGGAACTTCCGATCCCTGATCTGAAAAAAGCCATCGCCCTGAACGATCGTCTGTTGCTTACCAGCGAATTGTTTGCCGGCGACGGTAAAGCATTTGAACATGCCATCAATGCCATCAATCACCTTGGTTCCTTTGATGATGCACAAGCATATCTTTTAGAGCATTGTGTGGTTCGATACGCCTGGACGGATAAAAAACGGATCGACACAGCGAAAAACT
Organism: Saprospiraceae bacterium; assembly: GCA_016787465.1. Taxonomy (GTDB): domain Bacteria; phylum Bacteroidota; class Bacteroidia; order Chitinophagales; family Saprospiraceae; genus M3007. The sequence continues at coordinate 6,258 of JAEUUR010000452.1, forward strand.
TTATCAAGCTGGTTAGAAGGCGGTTCAAATAGTTCGTATGAAAATTTTGATCGTCGGCCACGGTATTGCCGGCGCAGTGTTGGCATACACTCTTTCTGATAAAGGGGCGGATGTGTATGTGGCTGATGTTGACCTGCCGGGAAGATCATCTATGCCAGCTGCCGGGATCATCAACCCGGTAACAGGAAAGCGCTTCGTCAAATCCTGGAATTTTGACCTGTTTTTTGATTCCGCCGTTTCATTTTATAAAAAAGTGGAATCTGAGGCAGGCAAACAACTGTTTTTTAAAAAGCCGATTTTTAGGTTGTTGCATACCGCAGCGGAGGCAAATGATTGGTCGGGAAGAAGTGTGCTGCCGGATTATGCAGGCCTCATGTCCGATAGAAAAGATGCCGGAAATTGGTCGGATGCCATACTGCCCACCTTGATGATAGGCGAGCTTAAGCAAAGCGCCCGGGTCGATTTTTCCTTGCTCATTCAAACGCTGGCCCAGCGGTGGGTACAACAGGGGCGCCTGATTTCGGATTATATACACCCTGATGATACGTCCACGATGTTGAAGGAGTACGACCGTATTGTTTTTTGTGAAGGGTATCGCGCTGAAAAAAACACCTTGTTCCCCGGGTTAAAATGGCTCGTCGCAAAAGGAGAAGCATTGCTTGTTCATTTTCCCGGTTGGAAACTCCCGGTTGGATTGGAAATGATTAAAAAAGGCATCCTGCTGGCGCCGGTTTCTGAACAATTGTGCTGGGCAGGTGGCTCCTACGCCTGGAATTTCACGGATGTATCACCAACTGCTGAAGCCAGACAATTCCTCCAGGGGCATTTACAGCAAATGCTTCGCATTCCGTACGAAATAGCAGGTCAGGTTGCAGGTGTGCGGCCAACGGTTCAGGACCGACGACCTTTGCTCGGAGAGAGCTCTGTTCGAAAAAATGTATTTCTTTTCAACGGATTTGGTACCAAGGGCGCCTTATTGGCCCCTTTTTGGGCAGATCATTTGAGCCGTCATTTGCTCAATGGAACGGAATTGGATCCGGTGGTAGATATTCGGCGTTACCGGTAAGGGAGATACTAGATTTCAGCTTTCAGATCCAGATTCAGCTGTTTATAATCTATCTTGCCTTTGTTGGCTTTCAGGTGATTAACGATTGCAATCGCCCTGAAAATTCGTTTTTCAGCACTTTTTACATTTCCGGCAATATATAACAGGGTACGGATTTTACCCGGGGTGAGGGCGTGAAACAGTGAGTTCCCTTCAGCATCCTGCGCCAGCACTTCAGCCATTTCTTCGGGCATCGGCAAGCCATAAACGCTTTCGTCCTTGCGCAGTTTGACATCTACCTTGCTTCCGGGTTTGAGCTTGAGGTGATCCCGAAGTTTTTTGTTTACTGAAACAACATAAGTGTGATCGCCAACTGGCAGCATGGCGCATTGGAATTCAGGGGCGTCATTGACCTGGCATACCACTCGTTTATCTTCGGAGCTGGCAAATGCCTCCAAAACCCAGGAGGGAACGGCAAAATGCCCTCCCCAAAGTTTATTGGTAGAGATTTCCAGTGTAGATTGAAATTCAAAAAAATCGGCTGGAGATTCCATGAACACCCAGATTTATAACCAACGCAAAAGTGCGAAGTTAAGTTTAGCCCAGATCCTCAAAAACGGTGTTGCGGTCAACCTTATCCGGAAGTGGGCCAAAATGGTTAAGTTTGAGTTCTGCCATTTTACGGCCAACCATGGCGCATTCGAGCATCGTGCGTCCTTCCAGATGTGCGGTGAGATAACCGGACCAAAAGGCGTCGCCTGCACCGGTGGTGTCTTTTACTTCGACGGGGCGAGCAGGTAAAAAATGGTTTTCTTCGCCATTACCAACCCAGCAGCCATTTTCGCCAAGGGTGAAACAGACTTCTGAGGCGCCCATTTTCAGAAAATGGTCGATCACGGTATCCGGCGCAGGATTTTGATTGTCGTACAAGCGATTCCAATCGACATCGCTTATTTTGATCATGGAACCGAGGCGCGACCATTCTGCCACGATACGTTGGGCTTCACGGCGCTCAGGCCATATTTTTTCAGCATAATTGGCGTCGAGGCTCAATTTGCAACCTGCGCGTTTGGCCTTTTCTGCTGCTTCCAAAATGACGTGTTGAGCAGGTTTTTTGCTCAAGCCGAAACAGGTAGAGTGAAAAATGCTGATTTCTTCGAAACGCTGAAAGGGAAACTGCCGGATGGAGAGTTGATAGTCTGCATTCCGGTAAGGTTGGAAATTGGAAACGGTAGCTGATCTGGTTACCAAAATCAAGGTAGTCGGATCATCCACCTGCACCACATTGGAGACATCAACACCCACCTTTTCTACAAAATTGCGCAATACATGGCCCATATCGTCGTTTCCGACACATGCCACCAGCATGGCATTGTTACCCAATCGCGCCATGTTCATAGCCAGATTGGCAGGACTTCCGCCTGGAATTCGTTTAAAAAGAGAGGCTTCATCCAGCGTTTGTACAAACTCGGCTGTGATAAAGTCAACCAGAAGTTCTCCGGTAGAAAGAATGTCGATGGGTCGGCGCATAAATGATGGCGATACTTAAATTTTTAGGGTGTTTAGTGCGCTATTCCATTGACGATCAGGCACTTTCTCTTTCTTCCCTAGCCTAAGGCATCTGCCTTATGGGGCGCAATGATACGCATTCTTGTGCTAAGTAAAACCATCTGCTTGTTAAAATCATGAAGATTCATTTGCCAGGCAACGTGAAGCAAGTTATGTTTGACGCTGATATTCAAACAGATGAGCAAATTATCAACAACCAATTCAGCGCTTGACTGGGCCGACCGTCTGCGGAACATTGCCACCCTCATGGTGATTGCAATCCATGTAGCCGCTCCCATTGCACACGTTCCACAGGATTTGCAATCGTCATGGTGGTGGGTGGGCAATTTTTGGAATTCAGTGAGTCGGCCCGGTGTGCCGCTTTTTGTGATGTTAAGCGGATTTTTATTGTTAGGGAAGGATTATCCGCTCCCGGATTTTTTGAAACGACGGTTTTCGCGCGTCGTCATTCCAGCCCTTTTTTGGATGGTGATTTATTCGCTATACGGGCATATTGCTCAAAACAGCCCGGCCACTGTTTGGGAAGCTTTGCGTAACATTGTAATTCGACCGGTGCATTACCATTTGTGGTTTATATACCTCATCATCGGCTTGTATCTGGTGTATCCGATCCTGAGGCCCTGGATTCGACAGGCCAGGGAGCAGGATTTTTTGTATTTTTTTGTGATGAGTATGATCGGCTCCTGGTTGTACAAAATCCTGGCCGTGTTTTTCAATTTGCCGATTGGTGTCTATTTTGAATTGTTTGCCAATAATTGCGGTTATTTTGTCTTGGGTTATTACCTGGGAACGAAGCCGCTTACAGGTGGAACACAGGCCGCTTTGAACCTTTCTCCGTGGCAATTCAGTAGAAAAACAATCATATGGATCGCATTGGGACTCGTCGTTTTTGGCACCCTTTCCACGATGCTGTGTTCATATTGGGTAAATGGCGGCTGGACTCCCGGAACAGAGTTCAACGTCTTTTTTTACGACTATCTGACGCCTAACGTTGGTTTCTCGGCAATTGGTTGGTTTTTACTTATTCGCTTTGCATTTGCGGACCGGCCGCTATTCGACTTGGAACGGGCATTTTCCACTGCCAGTTTTGGAATTTACCTGGCACATGTGCTGGTAATGGATTGGTGGGGGCAATGCGGGTTTTGGCACAGCGCCAAACACCCTATCAAAGGGATACCGGTACTTGTTGGCCTGATTACTTGTATGACTTTTCTGTTCATCGAATTCATCCGTGTCTTACCCGGAGGTAAAAAAATTACCTGATGTGTTTGCCTGTAAGCGCAATGTCATTGTCATAAGCGGAGTTGGAGTCAATACATGATTACTAGATTCCATGAATACTATAGTCAACGCAGAGTGGTTATGAATATGACCTGTCATACAGAGCGCTGTAAACCAATGCTTTAGCCGCAGGCTTTTTTCAAAACCAAACAGCGCGAAGTATAGATTGTTGATTTGGATTTTTTGATGGAAAATTTTTATTGATTTTGATGTAATAGATTGATAATCAAAAGTCTTACATCTCCTTCGCAAATCTAGTAATCATGTAATCCAGTAATCATTTAATGAATCTGGTATCGTAAAATCCATTTAAATCATCAAAATTTTCCTTAAGCCAATGGCATTGCCTGATAGGGAGGCGTTGTTGCCATCAAAGCCCCATGAAAACAGTAATCGACAGGGTTTCAAAATTATCTTTCTTTCGGGGAACAAAAATTGACCGCAAGCCGTTTTTAATTTTGTCTCAAGCAACCTTATTCCCTTTTCTTGTCTCTTTCCTTTTCAACTTCAGGGCCTATGCTGTACCGATTTTTTACCCATTGGCGCAATTCCTACATTGGAATCCCCAAGGAAGTATGGTTACTTTCCTTTATTAGTTTGATCAACCGCTGTGGCAGTTTAGTCATCGTTTTTTTATCCCTGTACCTCACCCAGGAGTTGAAATTCGGCATTCGGGAAGCAGGATATGCATCGATGTTTTTTGGTATAGGTTCGTTCGCAGGCTCCTTCACGGGGGGGCGACTCACAGATCGGTTTGGGTTCTTTTCCGTTCAGTTTTTTAGTTTGATTGCCAATGGAATTGTACTGTTGCTGCTCCTGTTTGTACATTCTTTCTTTGGGATATGCGTGGGTATCTTTTTTATGTCGTTTACTTCTGAAGCTTTTCGCCCAGCCAACTCCGTAGCGATCTCTACATATTGCACACCGGAAACCAGAACACGTTCGATTTCATTGTATCGCATGGCTGTGAACATGGGTTGGGCGGTAGCGCCAGCGTTTGGCGGGTTATTGGTAGCGATTGGCTGGCCTTATTTGTTTTGGGTCGATGGGATAACCTGTGTGGCTGCCGCATTTTTGTTGTATTGGCTGCTTCCTCCCGGAAAATCTCCGACACGTGAAAAATTGGATCCGACTGAATTGGAGCCCGTTAAAAATGAAATGTCGCCTTATCACGACAGGCAATTTTTATGGTTCTTTTTGCTGACTACCCTGAATGCAATGGTGTTTATGCAATTCATTTGGACGGTACCAGTATTTTGGAAAGAAGCCTTTGCATGGCCGGAAAGTAAGGTTGGCCTCATCAGCGCCATCAATGGGTTACTGGTCTTTTTTATTGAGATGCCGCTCATCTTTAAAATTGAAGGCCTGCGGCCTCCGCTTCAATATATCAGGCTAGGACTTCTCCTGTATGTATTGGCCTATTTGTCGTTTCTGGGGCCGTTTTCAAACCTGACACTGGGCTTGCTGTTTATCTTGTTTATTTCCATTGGGGAAATCCTGGTGATGCCTTTTAGTGCAAATTACGTTTTTTCAAAAGCAACCGGCAAGTTTAAAGGACAATACATGGCCATGTATGGCATTGCATACTCGCTGGCAAACACCATCGCTCCGCTTTACGGCACGCAGGTGATTGCCGCATGGGGATACGGCACATTGTGGTGTTTGTTAGGCCTCCAGACGCTGCTGGTTTGGGGTGGATTCTGGTTTTTGGAAAAAGCCTACTGGAAACCGGAAACGGTGCCGGCGGTCTCTTAGTGAAAAGAAAAACCCTGAGAATCCCGCAGGGCTGGGTTTCTACACAACTTTACAATCGTTTTATAAATTGTGTAAATTGTTTTTCCACAAGGAGTTACAAGAGTTAAAGGAGGTTAAAGAGTTTTTTAACTCATGTTACTCCTTGTGAAAAATGCGGATAGCTTTTTTATGTTTTTGATCTGGATCTTCAACACAAAAGAATCAATACGGCCGTTCTGCCTTCAGATTCAGAAACATTTTAAAACCAAAGGTGGTGGAAATCACTTTCGCATTGATGTGGTACCTGGCATCAAACACCACTTCCATATTTTTAAAAATATCGCGGATGTAGAAGTAGCCCAACTCTGCACCAACGGTGTAATCGATGCCGTAGCCGGATTTATCTAATTCGATTCCATCTTTTTCCTTGCGCGTATCAAAATTATACAAAATGCCCGCTTTGCCCATTGCAGTAAAAGCGGCGCGTTTTGTTTTTGCGCAACGGTCGCCATTGGAACGGTATTTTCCTGCGCCAGCTTCAATGAGCGCATACGGAGTAGTGATGATGGAGTTTTCAAAGTCGTCGCTTTGGGGATCGGCAGATACATGAGCGCCCAAGCCTAGCCGGGCAACACTCCAGTGGGTACCTACGTTCATCGCCAAACCTGCACCCAGGCCCAGCCGATTGCCGATATTTTCAACATCAGGAGCGATCAGATGAATATGCGGTACATCAAGAAAAAGGCGTGGCCCTTCCTGGGCTTGAAGGGTGTTCAGAAGGACTACGGAGCATAAGGCGAGTAAGATCTTGTTCATACGTGTTAATTGTTTTGTGAACTTTTCGCAGCCAAGATACGCCTCAAAAAAAAATCGCTGCTCTATTTTATACGGAGCACGTTACTTTCGCGCCAACTTATTTGTCAATCTTATGTCGAAAAAAAGAAAATCAGGCGCCCATGTGGCGGGACAAATCAATAAAAATGACCAGACAGCCACTGAAAAATGGTTGCCGGTGGCCATAGCAGGCCTTGCTTTTTTGCTTTTTGCATCCGGGTTACAAAACTCGATGCTGGCCATGGACGACCATTCGGCCACGGTAAACAATCCGGCTGTCACTGATTTTAAACTTTTCGGGCAGTACAATTTAGGCATGTTTGCACCTTTGACATGGTTGGGATACAGTATTGCTTACACAATTGGCGAAGAGTCTTCTTTCTGGTTTCACTTGTTGAGCGCAATTGTCCATGCAGTCAATGTTTGGCTGGTGTATAAGTTGTTTCGTCAGTTGGGGAGTGATATGACTGTTGCTGGTTTGGTTGCTTTGTTTTTCGGCGTACACCCCATTCAGGTGGAATCTGTAGCCTGGATTGCCGGTTTTAGTACCCCGCTGTTTTCCATGTTCAGCTTGCTTTCCATGCGTTTTTATTTGAAACATACGCAAAATGAGCGTTTGGGAAACAATTACTGGTTTGCACTGGCTTTGTTTTTGGCTGCCTGCCTGTCTAAATCTGCAGCAGTCACCCTGCCTTTGGTATTGATCGTGTTGGATATTTGGATGAAACGCCCGATGAACCGCAGTGTTTTGCTTGAAAAAGCGCCTTTTTTCCTGTTGTCGCTGGGCTTTGGCGCACTAACGCTGCTTTCAAGGCAACATGCAGGCCATTTGGATCAACCGGCAGATTTTAGCCTGCTTGACCGAGGATTAATGGCTTGTCAAACCGTGTTGTTTTATTGGAAAAAAATCCTGATCCCAACCGGGTTAAGCATTTGGTACCCCTTTGAAAAAACGGATGGCGCCTGGCATTGGTCGTATTACGCCGCGCCTGCCATACTGGCTCTCATAATGTTCCTGGCCTGGAAAAGTCGCAAAGCATTGCCATTGTTGTGGGTCGGGGTGTTGTTTTACCTGGCAAACATCGTTTTGTCGCTTCCCTGGTCCACTTTCGGCACTTTTGAACTGCGTTCAGATCGTTACAATTACCTGGCAGTATTGGGTGTTTTTGCATTCCTGACAGTACTCCCGGGCTATTTCAAGGAACATAAACCCTCCTGGGTATCTCCAACCTGGGGATTATTGGGAATTATGGCCGGTATTTGGCTGGTCGCTTCCGGCTTGCGAATTCGCGACTGGAAGTCCACCACCACCTTGATTGAAAGCGCTATGGCTTCAACGGGTGATAATTTTGGGAAAGCATATTTATGGCGCGGAATTATCAGAGCGGATGAAAAAAAATACAACGATGCGATCCAGGACTTTGGCAAGGCGTTGGCTGAAAACCCGCTCTTAATGGAGGCTTACAAGCAACGTGGAAACCTGATGGGTCCCATGAAAAATTTTGAACAGGCCATTGCGGATCTGACGAAGTACCTGGAAGCAAACCCCGAATCTGCGCCTGAATATTACAACCGCGGGTTGTCGTACGTCAACCTGGAAAAACATGCAGAAGCACTGGCTGATTTTAATAAGTGTATTGAGCTTGATCCGAAGTTCAAACGCGCCTACCGTGCAAGGGGGAATACCTATCTCAAACTGGGTGATCAGGAAAAAGGCAATGCAGATTTGAAAACGTTTGAAGGCATGCCCGATTAACAAAAAAGCCGACCTTGCATTGCGCAAGGCCGGCACATCAAAACAAAACGAAAAACCAACTTTTATTTCAGAATATGAGGAAGGCCGGTAAAAAGCCTCTTCTGTAGGAATTTTCCTTTCAGAATTAATCGCCTTCCGGACGGCTCCGCAAACGAACGGGAATTTCCACCGTTTTATTGTTGCGCACCACCGTCAAAGGCAATGTTTCTCCAACTTTTGACCGCCCAATAAGTTCAAGTAACTCTGCTGTGGTTGTAATGGCCTTTCCATTAGCTTTTACAACCACATCTTTTTCCTGAACACCGGAGCGTGCAGCCGATCCCTCCGGATCCATCTCCACAATCACTGCGCCCTGGGTAAAGTCGACTTCTAATTCTTGAGCAATTTCAGCATCCATGGTTGCGGCATTCACACCCAGGTAAGCGCGTTTGTATTCGCCGTATTTGATCAAATCGTCGGCAATTCTTTTTACCAGGTTGATTGGAATGGCGAATGAATACCCTGCAAAAACGCCTGTTGGCGTGGCAATGGCTGAATTGATGCCGATCAATTTACCGTTTACATCTACCAAGGCGCCGCCCGAATTGCCAGGGTTAACCGCTGCATCGGTTTGAATGAATGATTCTATCGCCCTGCCGCCTTTGATGATGTTGATATCGCGTCCTTTCGCGCTGATGATACCTGCTGTTACGGTAGATGTCAGGTCGAACGGATTGCCAACGGCCAATGCCCATTCGCCTACTTTGACTTCGTCGGAATTGCCAAGTTCAATGGCTGACAGATTGCCTGCGTCAATTTTAATGACCGCCATATCCGTGTTGGCATCTCGACCCACCAAACGGGCTTTGAATTCGCGGTTGTCGTGCAGGGTAACGGTGAACTCGTCGGCGAATTCCACTACGTGGTTGTTCGTGACAATGTACCCGTCGTCGGTATAAATTACCCCGGAGCCAGTACCTGAACGAGGTTGTTGTTCGTATCCGAAACTTTGACCGAAAAAGTATTCAAACGGATTGGTGTTTCTTTGGTTGCGCTGGCGTTCAATCGCTGCCTGCCGGCTTTCGGAAGCTTTGATGTGAACCACTGAATTCATGGTTCGCTCCGCAGCTTTGGTAAAATCAAATGGAACCGGTGTGTTTCCGTAATTTACCTGACGGCTAACCGGTTGATACGCGGTTTCAGATTGATAGGATGCCGGAGCCTGGGTAAATTTGATGGCAGCAAAGGTAAGCGCTCCTCCAACTGCTCCTGCTAACAAGGATGACCAAATTGTTCGCATAGTTTGAATTCAAATTTGTTTTGACGGTGACACTTTTAGGTAAAAAGATGCAATGAAAAACGATCAGGTTGGTTTTTTGCTCTCAAAAATTACTACTTTAACGCCGCGTTAACCAATGTCTGTATGAGCCGCCGTTTTGAACTAGCCAAACAGTTGGATCAACTCCTTTCACCCGAAACCGAGCTGGAATCGACATTGATTCAGGCGCCGGAATTCAGGCGTGGATTGTTGTGGGGCGAACCCAGGTTTGGCCACCCGGAAGGTCTCGTCGCCTTGCATGTACAGGAAGTGCTCCGAAACATTTCGCTGTTGCCTAACCTGACTACCGCTGAACGGAATCAACTGCGTTTGATTGCCCTTGCCCATGATACGTTCAAATATGCAGAAGATCGATCAAAACCAAGGGGACAACGCACCCACCACGGTCGATTGGCCAGGATATTCATGGAATCATATACGAGTGATTCCATCATTTTGGATGTTATCGAAACGCATGATGAAGCTTATTATCAATGGTTGTCATTTAAACGTAGTACCGTTCATGCCTCACTGGATGCATTTTTCAACCAATTAGGTGATAAATTGCGCATTTATTACCTCTTTTTTAAATGCGACACCCAAACAGGCGACAAAACGCAGGCGCCTCTTCGTTGGTTCGAAAAACACCTAAAAGGTATTGACTTTATTCAAATAAAACCTTTTTGGCCCTGGGAACGGGTATGACGGAACTTTTGAAGGCTACTTTGCGATAAGGATGCTACTTTTGCGCCCCATTCAATCGGCCTGTTCAACGCATGAAAAAAAGATACCTCGTCACCGCCGCCTTGCCTTACGCCAACGGCCCCCTCCATATCGGTCACCTGGCCGGCGCTTACCTGCCTGCCGATATTTATGTGCGTTATCTGCGCCTCATGGGCCGCGATGTGGTGTTTGTGTGCGGTTCCGACGAACACGGCGCCGCCATTACCGTTAAGGCGCGAAAGGAAGGCACTACGCCTCGGGCGATTGTCGACAAGTACCACGAAATTTTAAAAGAAACGTTCGAAAAAATAGGCGTCAAGTTCGATATCTATCACCGTACTTCAGAGCTGATACACCATCAAACTTCGCAGGATTTTTTCAGAAAACTCTATGAAAATCAAGAGTTTATAGAAGAAACGACCGAGCAATACTACGATGAAACCGTCGGGCAGTTCCTGGCCGACCGCTACATCACAGGCATTTGCCCGGTTTGCGCTAACCCGGATGCGTATGGCGATCAGTGCGAAAAATGCGGTTCAACCCTGAGCCCGACAGATTTGAAAGAACCCAAATCCATGCTGAGCGGTTCGGCGCCGGTAAAACGGCCCACCAAACACTGGTTTTTGCGCCTCGATCAGCACGAAGCATGGCTTCGGCAATGGATTAATACGGGCAAAATCGAAGGGGTAGCCCTGCACGACGCGGCCGCCTGGAAAAACCACGTACTCGGCCAATGCAATTCCTGGCTGGATCAGGGCCTGCAGCCGCGCGCGATGACGCGCGACCTGGAATGGGGCGTCGATGTGCCCCAGGAAATTCCGGGTTCAGAAGGAAAGAAACTGTACGTCTGGCTGGATGCGCCCATCGGCTATATTTCTGCGACCAAACAATGGGCCATCGACAACGGAAAGGCCTGGGAACCATATTGGAAAGACGACGATACCGCCCTGATTCATTTCATTGGCAAAGACAACATCGTATTCCACTGTCTCATATTTCCGGCGATTTTGAAAGCGCATGGCGGGTTCATCTTGCCAGTTAATGTACCTGCCAATCAGTTTTTGAACCTGGAAGGACGCAAATTGT